>JAPUKM010000117.1 GCA_027295645.1 Chloroflexota bacterium
CACGGGGCCAGGACATCGCTTCAGTTATCAAGCGCCAGATTGAGGAGTTTGGCGGCGAGATCAGCATGGTGGACGTGGGGACGGTGGTGGAGGTGGGCGACGGTATCGCCAGGGTCCACGGCCTGGCCGGAGCGAAGTACACCGAGCTGCTCCAGTTCCCAAGTAACGTGGTGGGTATGGCGATGAACTTGGAGGAGGATAGCGTCGGTGTGGTGATCCTGGGCAGCGATACGGAGGTGCATGAGGGCGATGAGGTGCGCGCCACCGGAAGGATCGCCGAGGTACCGGTGGGCGATGCGCTCATCGGCAGGACGGTCGACTCCCTGGGTGTACCGATCGATGGCAAGGGCCCCATTCGGACGGAAAGGACCCGCCCCATAGAGCGGGTGGCCCCAAACGTCGTCTCTCGACAATCGGTCAACATCCCCGTGCAGACGGGGATCAAGGCCGTGGACAGCATGATTCCCATAGGCCGTGGCCAGCGGGAGCTGATTATCGGCGACCGCTCCACCGGCAAGACCGCCATCGGGCTGGATACGATCATCAACCAGCGGGGCGGCGACCTGCTGTGCATCTACGTAGCCATTGGTCAGCGGGTGGGCAAGGTGGCCCAGACCGTGGCCACCCTGGAGGAGTACGGGGCCATGGAGCACACGGTGGTGGTGGCGGCCAACTCTTCGGACCCCGCGGCCCTTCAGTACCTTGCGCCGTATGCCGGTTGCAGCATCGCCGAGGAGTTCATGGAGCAGGGGAAGGACGTGCTCATTGTGTACGACGACCTGTCGAAGCACGCCTGGGCCTACCGGCAGCTCTCGCTGCTGCTGCGGCGGCCGCCGGGTCGGGAGGCATACCCCGGTGATGTGTTCTACCTGCACAGCCGGCTCCTGGAGCGGGCAGCCAAGCTGGACGATGCCCACGGTGGCGGCTCTCTGACGGCGCTGCCGATCATTGAGACCCAGGCCGGCGATGTCTCCGCCTACATCCCCACAAATGTCATCTCCATCACCGATGGTCAGATCTATCTGGAAGCCGATCTGTTCAACGCCGGAACGAGGCCTGCGGTGAACGTGGGCCTCTCTGTGTCGCGGGTCGGGGGGGCGGCGCAGCGGCGGGCCATGCGTAAGGTGGCCGGGCGGTTGCGGCTGGACCTGGCCCAGTTCCGCGAGCTGGTCACCTTTGCCCAGTTCGGCACCGCCGACCTGGATAAGACGACCCTGGCGCAGCTGGAGCGTGGCCAGCGGATCTCCGAGGTGTTGAAACAGCCGCAGTACCAGCCCCTCTCTCTGGAGAAGCAGGTCGTCAGTATGTACGCCGTCATCAACGGACATATGGACGATGTGGAGACCGAGAAGGTGCAGGCGTGGGAGGAGGCCTTCCACCAGTTCATGGAGACCAATCACCCGGAGATTCTGGGAAAGATTGTGGAGACCAACGACCTGGAGGAGGCGGCGGAGAAGGATCTGGTGGAGGCGATCAACCAGTTCAAGAAGACGGTGTCCGTCTAGTCAGAGTAGACCCGTCACTGGGCTACACAAAGCAATTTCAGGCAGGCCATACCGGCAGACGAGGGTACTACATGGGAATTGTAGAGCAGGCGGAGAAGCATCTTAAGGGCAAGCAGGTGATTATTGTCACCAACTCTCTGGACAGCGACGGGTACGTTCAGGAGATCGCTGGGACGCTGCTTGAGGCCATTGACGATTGCTTTGTCCTGGGACAGAGCAGCGAGGCGGCGCCCACTCTGGTAAACGCCAACCATATTGCCTGGATCTATGAGGATATCGGAGAAGAGGAGGACGAAGAGGAGCTGTAGTGGCTTCTCTTCGTCAGTTGCCCAACGTCCGGTGAGATTGTGACCAATGGCTAATATCCGACAGATACGGCGACGCATTCGGAGCGTCCAGAACACCGCCAAGATCACCAAGGCGATGCAGATGATCGCCGCATCCAAGATGCGGAGGGCGCAACAGCTCACGCTGGCGGGCCGCCCATACGCGGAGAAGCTCCAAGGCGTTCTGGCAGACCTGGCGGCGCAGTCCACGGATACGTGGGATGTCCATCCGCTGCTCCAGAAACGTGAGGTCAGTCACACGTCGGTGGTCCATATCACCCCGGACAGGGGGCTCTGCGGCGGGCTCAACGCCAACATGAACCGGGCCACGGGACAGTTCATTCTGGAGCAGCAGGACCCCGTCAGCGTCATAGCGGTGGGCCGGAAGGGCCGTGACTTTATGGTGCGGTACGGTCGCGATGTGCGGGCCGTCTTCATCGATATGGGAGACCGGCCGGCCCTGGCGGACGCCCTGCCCATCGCCTATCAGATCATCGATGACTATACGAGCGGCCAGACCGACCGGGTCATGATCGGCTACTCACAATTCGTGAACACGGCGGTACAGAGGCCGGTGCTGCAACAGCTGCTGCCGGTGGAGCCCGCGTCGCTGGAGGTTGGGCAGGCCGTTGGGTATATCTACGAGCCGCAGAGCATCGAGGTGCTTGCGGCGCTGCTGCCCCGCTTTGTCGAGATGCAGATCTATCACGCGATCCTGGAGAGCATCGCCAGCGAGCAGTCAGCGCGGATGGTGGCGATGCGCAACGCCACGGACAGCGCCAACGATATGATAGACGCGTTAACCCTGATGATGAACAAGGTCCGGCAGGAGGCCATAACCAAGGAGCTTCTGGACATCGTCGGTGGCGTGGCGGCGCTGGAGTAACGGATGGGCTCCTTTCAAGCCCGCGCAGTCATATTCGATCTGGACGGTGTCCTGGTGGACAGCGAGCCTCTGTATGCTGATGCCCTGAATCGCGTGATGGTGAAGGAAGGGGTCAAACCGCTGACCGAGAATGAGAGTCGTGGCCTGATCGGGACCACGGTGGAGGACACATGGAACGCGATCAAGGAGATGCGCTCGCTCACCAAGCCGTTCGAATACTATGTAGGCATATATAGCCCGACGCTGATCGAAATATTCAGAGCCGGGCTGGAACTTCAGCCCGGGGCGATGGATGTGGTGCGGATGGTCAGGGACAGGGGGCTACCGCTGGGCCTGGCGACCAGCTCACGGCGTGCGTGGGTTGACGTAAAGCTTGATGTTGTCGGTGTGAACAGCATGTTTGACGGCATTGTCACCGGCGACGAGGTCCAAAAGGGCAAGCCGTCTCCGGAGATCTACCTGAGTGTGGCGCATCTCCTGGGCGTACCCCCGGCTGAGTGCCTGGCGATTGAGGATTCCCCGAGCGGTGTGGCCTCGGCAATGGCGGCCGGGATGTACACTGTGGCGGTGCGAACGGAGTCGACGGCTGGGCTGGACATCAGCCACGCCAATGTTGTGATTGAGAGTTTAGAGCAGTTCGACACGGGTCTCTTGGACGGTTCAAAGCTGTCCCCGACGACGAGATCCGCAGAAGCGAGGTGATACGGTGGCGCAAGGAACCAAAGGCAGCATAGTCCAGGTAATCGGCACTGTGGTGGACGCTGAGTTTCCAAAGGACGGGCTACCTTCGTTGTACAACGCACTGGAGATGCAACTGGACGGGGAGCGGCTGGTCCTGGAGGTGGAGCAGCACATTGGGAACAACCGGGTCCGGTGCCTGGCCCTTGGCCCCACGGAGGGGATGACAAGGGGTACTGAGGTGATCGATACCGGTCAGGCTATCTCCGTGCCCGTGGGCCAGGCATCGCTGGGCCGCCTGTTCAACGTCACCGGCGAGCCGCTGGACGGCCTGGGCGAGGTGGCTGCTGAGGAGCGGTGGCCCATCCACAGAGAGCCGCCGTCCTATGAGGAGCAGTCCTCCACTACGGAGATCCTGGAGACCGGCATCAAGGTGCTGGACCTGATCGCTCCGTTCACCAAGGGCGGCAAGATCGGTGCTTATGGCGGCGCCGGGGTGGGCAAGACGGTCATCATCATGGAGCTCATCCGCAACATCGCCAGGGAGCACAGCGGGTATTCGGTGTTCGCCGGTGTTGGTGAACGCTCCCGCGAGGGGAACGACCTGTGGCACGAGATGCAGGATTCCGGTGTGCTCAAGAACACTGTGCTGGTGTTCGGACAGATGAACGAGCCGCCGGGCGTTCGTCTGCGGATCGGCCTCACGGGGCTGACGATGGCGGAGTACTTCCGGGACCGGGAGAATCAGGATGTGCTGCTGTTCATCGATAATATCTACCGGTACATCCTTGCAGGTATGGAGGTGTCGGCGCTGCTGGGGAGGATGCCTTCCGCGGTGGGCTATCAGCCTACGCTGTCCACGGAGATGGGTGAGCTGCAGGAGCGGATCACGTCGACGAAGTCGGGGTCGATCACATCGTTCCAGGCCATCTATGTGCCCGCCGACGACTACACCGATCCGGGCGTAGCGACGACGTTCGGCCATCTGGACGCGGTGGTCTCGCTTGAGCGGGCGATGACCGAGCAGGGGCTGTATCCGGCGGTGGACCCGCTTTCGTCCAACTCGCGTATCATGGAGCCTCGGATCGTTGGCAAGGAGCACTACGAGGTGGCGCGGGGCTGTCAGCAGGTGCTCCAACGGTACAAGGACCTCCAGGATGTGATCGCCATCCTGGGCATGGAGGAGCTGTCCGATGACGACAAGCTAACAGTCTCCCGCGCCCGCAAGATCCAGCGGTTCTTCACGCAGCCGTTCTTCGTGGCCGAGGTGTTTACCGGACGGGAGGGGAGATACGTGCCCATTCGCGAGACGATCCGCGGCTTCAAGGAGATCCTTGACGGCAAGCACGACGACCTGCCGGAGCAGGCCCTGTACATGGTGGGGAACATCGACGAGGCGGTGGAGGCGGGCAAGAAGCTGGCGGAGCAGGAGGGGTAGCCCATGCCCACGATGCAGCTGGACATCATCACCGCTGAACGGGTGACCTACTCCGATGAGGTGAACGCCGTGGTTGCCCCCGGCATTGAGGGTGAGCTGGGCATTCTACCCCAGCACGCGCCGCTCCTGACCACCCTCCAGCCGGGCGAGCTACGGATCGTCAAGGAGGGGGAGGAGGACACCTTCATCGCGGTCAGCGGCGGCTTCCTGGAGGTGATGGCCAACAAGGTGGTCATCCTGGCCGATACGGCGGAGCGGTCCGAGGAGATCGATATGGCCAGGGCGGAGGAGGCGGTGCGCCGCGCCCAGGAGCGCTTGGATCGCCGCGCATCGGACGTGGACCTGGAGCGCGGCTTGGCCGCGCTCCGGAAGTCCCAGTTCCGCATCAAGGTGGCCCGCCGTCGTCGAGAGAGGCCGCCGTCTTCTCCGGCCAGCTAGTCGAGGTAAGTGGAGTGGGTTTTGGACAAGGAGGCGTGATGAAGTTCGAGACGATCCTCTTCGAGAAGAGAGACCATATCGCCACAATAACGCTCAACCGTCCCGAACGGTTGAACGCTCTGAACGAGCAGATGTTTGATGAGCTCAACGCCGCCCTGGAGGACGTCGCAGGTGACGATGACGTGCGTGTGATGGTGCTGACGGGCGCGGGCAAGGCCTTCTGCGCATCGGCGGACATCAAGGACCTGGGACCGGGAAAGGGCGACCGGCTGATGGAGGGCAAGAGCTCCTTCGAGGCCTGGCACTTTATTCGCACGCATCCCCAGCGGGTCACGCTCCAGCTTCACCACATGGATAAACCGACCATAGCGATGGTCAACGGACTGGCTATAGGAGACGGGTTCGACTGGGTCCTGGCCTGTGATATCCGTGTCGGCTCGGAGCACGCTCGTTTCATGAACGCCTTCATCAAGATGGCCCTGGTGTCCAACACGGGGGCCACGTGGCTGTATCCCAGGGCACTTGGCATGAACAAGGCGCTGGAACTGCTGTACACCGGAGACTGGCTGGAGGCCGAGGAGTCGCTGCGCCTGGGGGTGCTGAACCGCCTGGTGCCCGCCGAGCGTCTTGAGGAGGAGACTATGGCGCTGGCCCGGCAGATCGCTGAGCAACCCCCCATCCCCAACCGGCTGGTGAAGGGGATGGTGCGCCGAGGCCTCAACGACACGCTGGAGGAGCACCTTGTGGAGGGGGCCGAGGTGGAGGTGCTCACGCTCACGACCGAGGACCACAAGGAGGCGCTGGCCGCCTTCAAGGAGAAGCGGAAGGGCGTGTTCAAGGGGAGGTAAGCAGTGTGCGCCCGCTCAGGTCAGTGCAGCGGAGTCTCTGTTCCCCGTAGACACATAGGCGAGTACACTGCGGATTGGTGGAGGGAGAAGAGCATGGCCACACCTATTAGACGCGACGAAGTTCAGCGGTTGATACGGGATGAGGGTGCCCAGTTAGTTGAGGTGCTTCCTCCGGCGGAGTACGAGGAAGAGCATATTGAAGACGCGATCAATATTCCCTTAAAGGAGCTTGAACAGGAAACCACCAGTCGCCTCGACAAAGACCGACCGGTTATCGTGTATTGATGGGATGTGCTCTGAGACATGAGCCCACGGGCCGCGGCGCGGCTCGAATCCCTAGGTTTCACCAAGGTCTACGACTACGAGGCTGGTAAATCCGACTGGCTTGCCGCAGCACTGCCCAGCGGGGGCCGGTTGGCAGTGGAGCCATCTGCAGGGGACGTGGTACGCGGCGACGACATCGCCTGCCATCTGGGTGAGCGGCTTGGCGACGTGGCAAAGCGGGTCCGGGCCGCAGGCAGAGATATCTGTATTGTAGTCAACGACCGGCACGTTATCCTTGGTGGTATACGGGGACGTGCCCTTGACGGTGATCCCAACGCCCTAGTTGATGATGTCATGCAGCTTGGGCCTTCCACGATTAGACCAGATACGAACCTCGAGACGGTTGTGAGCACGCTCCGCGGCGACAATGTGAAAAGCACCCTGGTGACTGACCAGGAGGGCCGGCTTATCGGGACGGTGTATCTGGAAGATGTTGAGCGCAAATTGGCCGGAACCGACGATAGCTGAGTATAAGAGTAGCGGACTGCGCTAACCGGTTCGTCGATGAGCAGCTGACAACATACCCAAGGTGGCGGAAGCGGAGTACGAGTCCCGCTGCGTCAGGCCGACCGTCTGGGCAGGGCGACGATGGCCGTTCCCAGCCCCGCTACCTCCTGCCTCGTGGTGTTCTCTACGACGAGCTCGCACTCGACGAGGGCGTCGGGTTCTTCGATAAACTTCCGCTGCACCGTGCCCTTGCACACTAGGGTGTCTCCCGGGTAGATGAAGTTGCGGTAGCGGACGCCGAGGCGGCGCAGGGCTCCGGGGTCTCCGGCCCAATCGATCACCATCTGGGCCAGGAAGGCGCCCTCCATCTGTCCGTCCACGATTGCCCCCTCGAAGCCCCGCTCACGGGCGTGGTCGGCATCGTAGTGGATGCGCATGAAGTCCCAGGTGGCCGCGCCGTACATCATCATATTGACGGGGCGGATCTCCTTGGTCAGCTCCGGGAGCTCGGTGCCTTCGCTGATCTCTTCAAAGTAGGGTGTGGCGGCCATAGAGGATACTCCTGATAGCTATTCCCGATTACCACAGCCCATCTGCCAGGTGCCTGGCGTGGTAATCGACCCCGCCGAAGGAGACGGCGGCGGCCAGGGCGCGTCGCGTGTACAGCTCCAGGGGGTACTCGGTGTAGAAGCCCACGGCGCCGGTGACCTGGTGGGCCAGGCGGGTGATGACGGGGTAGGCGCGGCTCAGCTTCAGCTTGGCGGCTGAGACGGCCCGCTCGCCCGGCATCGCCTGGTCGAGGAGCCAGGCGGCCTGGTAGGCGAGCAGGCGGCCCATCTGGAGCTCGCGGTACATATCCGCGCAGTGGTGGTGTACCGCCTGGAATGAGCCGATGGGGCGTCCGAACTGTACCCGCTTCTGGACATAGTCAA
>JAPUKM010000118.1 GCA_027295645.1 Chloroflexota bacterium
ACGGTACTCCGACATTGTATCCCCCGAAGGAACCCTCAGGTATACGTACGGCAGCTTTGTTCTCCACTCTCAGGGGGAAACGATCCTGGTGGACACGGGCATGGGCCCGGACCTGCCAGGGAGCCTGCTGGATGAGCTACAGGCCAGGGGGATAGAGCGGAACGAGATCACCATTGTGGTGAACACCCACCTTCACCCCGACCACGTGGGCTGGAACGTTACCTGGGAGGAGGAGCGGCCGCGCCGGACCTTTCCGAGGGCTCGCTACTGGCTGCCGAAGGCCGACTGGCAGCATTTCAGCCAGCCCGATCGGCTGGAGCAGTACGTCCATATCGGCAGGGCGGTGATGCCGCTGGAGCAGCTGGGGGCGCTGGAGCTGGTGGAGGGGGAGAGAGCGATCACGACGGAGGTCAGCCTGGTGCCGACGCCGGGCCATACGCCCGGACATATGAGCCTGGCCATAGTATCTGAGGGTCAGCGGGGTATGATCCTGGGCGATGTCACGCACTTCCCGTTCCAGGCACAGGAGACCGCCTGGGAGATGCTGTTCGATGTCGACAAGGTACAAGCGAGCCGGACGCGTGAGGCGATGATGGAGCGGCTGGAGAGGGATGGCAGCCTGGTGGGGGCAGGCCACTTCACTGCCACGTTCGGCCGGTTTGTGCGCGGCGGGGGTCGCCGCTACTGGCAGGCGCTGTAATAGCGCTATGAGTCCAAGCGAGAGGGGAGCGTGTGATGCGTTAGCTCCCGCAGGTCCGTCTCCGGCCTTGCGCCGATGTGGCTGATGATCTCTCCGGCAGCGATGGCACCAATGCGACCACTGGCCGCAGGGTCGTAGCCGTGGGTGATGCCGAAAAGAAATCCCGCCGCGTACAGGTCTCCGGCTCCCGTGGTATCCACCACTCGCTCCACCGGCACAGCGTTGACCTGGTGCACCATGTCTCCGGAGGCAATGAGCGAGCCCTCCGCACTACGGGTGACTACCAGCAGCTCGCAATCGCCGCGCCCCAGTTCCAGGGCAGCGTGGACGCTCTCTGCCTGATACAGGGAGATGATCTCCTGCTCATTGGCAAAGAGAATGTCCACGTGGTCCAGGATGAGGTCCCGAAACGACTCCCGGTGCCGGTCCACGCAGAGGTGGTCAGAGAGGGTCAAGGCCACCTGGCGGCCACCATCGCGAGCCAATTGCGCCGCTTTAATCATGGCTTCCTTTGCCCGAGGCGCGTCCCACAGATAACCCTCCAGATATGTCACGCGATGGTCTCGGATGGTCGCGGCATCTATGTCCTCTGGGCCCAACTCCACACATGCGCCCAAGTAGGTGGCCATGGAACGCTGTCCATCGGGAGTGACGATAATCAGACAGCGTGCTGTAGGGGCGCTAGCGATGGCGGGTTTGGTGCTGAAGGTGATGCCCAGGGACTGCAGGTCCTGGTGGAAGATCATCCCCAACCGGTCTTTGTGTACCTTGCCGATGTAGGACCCCGTACCACCCAGAGACGCGATGCCAGCCATGGTGTTCCCCACAGAACCTCCTGACATCTCCACCCCCGGGCCCATCGCTTCGTGGATGCCAGCCGCCTGCTCAGCTTCTATCAGTATCATGGCACCCTTGGCGAAGTTATGCTCCGCCAGGAACGCATCGTCGGCGGGGGCGAGGATGTCAACCATAGCGTTGCCAATGCCAACGACGTCCTTGAGAGTATCACTTCCTTTGTTCATGGTGACATTCTGTCCGAGCAGCCAGTATTATTATCCTATCATCGCCCTGATGTTTGGCTGCTGCGCAGGCCCTATATGCATTCGCTAACGTGGGATGGCCTTCGCCGCACTGTCTCCGGCGATTCTGCCAAACACCGTCCCCGCACACAGGCCCGATCCGCCCGGGTAGCCGTGGTAAAAGAGGCCCCCAACAAGCTCTCCAGCGGCGTACAGTCCGGGGATGGGATACTCCTCTGTATCCAGCACCTGGGCATCCCTGTTGATCCTGAGCCCCCCAAAGGTGAAGGTGATGCCACAGGTGACGGCGAAGCCGTGATATGGCGGAGCATCTATAGGCAAAGCCCAGTTTGACTTCGGCGGGTCGATGCCTTCGGTGCGTTTGCCGTCCAGCGCCGCTGGGTGGAATTCACCCGGCTGCACGGCGTTATTGTATTGATGTATGGTCTGCTGCAGGCCGTCCGGGTCGATGCCCAGCTTCCGGGCAAGCTCCGGGACGGTGTCCGCCTGAGCCTTTGTCACCTGGGGGATCCGGTATTCGTCACGCAAGAGGTGTGTGACCTTGGAATCGAAGAGTTGAAAGGCGACACGCTGTGGCTGCTTCATGATCTCCCGACCATAGTGTGCGTAGGTGAAGTTGCGGAAGTCTGCCCCCTCATCCACGAACCGCTCTCCATTGATGTTCACGATGATGCCATAGGGATAGGAGTGCTTCTGGAACAGGTCCGTAATCTGGCGATTGCCGTACGGTGGCGCGTTCAGGTCCCAGGCGACCGCATGGCAGCCGCTCCAGTTGCCGTGTGGCTGTGCGCCGATCTCAAGGGCCATGCGAATACCATCGCCGGTGTTGTGGGGGGTGCCCCGAACCTTTGCGAACTCCCATCCGGGTCCCAAGTAGCGGGTCCGCATCTCGGTGTTGGCCTCAAAGCCACCACACGCCAGAACCACCGACCCGGCGGCGATGTCCTGGAACCCCTGGGGGCCCAGGACGGTTACGCCGGAGACTCCTCCCTGCTGGTTCTGAATAAGGCGTACCGCCTTGGTCTGATACCGTATCCGGACCTTCTGCCTCTCCGCAATGGCGAACTGCTGATCGGAGAGTCCCTTGCCGCCGCCGACCGCTTCCAGGCTGAGGCCTCCCCAGAAGTGGTGCTTGTCGCCCTCTTTAACGGCCTGGCGGCCCCACAGTGGAACGAAACGGATGCCCTTCTGATAAAGCCAGCGCATGGAGGGGTAGGACTGGTCGACCAGGATCCGGGCCAACTCTGTGTCGGCCAACCCCTCGGTAACGCGCATCAGGTCACTGTAGAATTCGGACGTGGGGTAGTCAGGGACGACCATTGAGTCAAGCTCCGACCGGGAGAGGTCAGGGATAAGGCCGACCAGCTGGTCCATCCCTTCGAAGGCGAAGCGGATGGCACCGCCCGTGAAGTAGGTGTTGCCGCCACGCCAATCTTCGGACGCCTTCTCCAGGACGAGCACCGTGGCCCCCTGTTCGCGAGCGGCCAGGGCCGCACACAGTGCCGCGTTACCCGCCCCCACCACGATGACGTCGAACTCCTGGTGCTCTTCCACTGATACAGCTCCTCTGATTTGTGGCGTCCTCGGCACTTATATTACCCGCTGCACTCCGGGAGGGCACGTGGGAGTGTCAGCCTCTTGTCAGGCTTTTGTCAGCCGCCCGTCATGAAATTGGCCCGGAATTGGGCGATCATACTCATGTGCGGAGGATACCAATGAGTCATCCTAATATCATCCACTCAGGTGATACCCACTAATCAGCCGATAGGGCAAGATAGAAGCAGGCACGTGGACGACATATACGGAAACGAACGGTCATGGCACAGCGGCAAATAGACCACTACCACCTCTTGGAGGAGATCGCTGCCGGGGGACAGGCCACGGTGCATAAGGCCTGGGACACCCGCACCGGTCAGATAGTCGCGCTCAAGGTGATGCACCCCCATCTGGCGAAGGACGCCGGCTATCTGGAGCGTTTTCACCGAGAGGCTCGCCTGGCCGCCTCCATTACCCATCCCAACGTGATCCGTATCTTTGACGTGGGGCAGTCTGAAGACGCCCACTACATGGCCCTGGAGTATCTTCCCCTGAGCCTGCATAGCCTGATCCAGACTCAAGGCCATTTCCCTGTGGACCGGGCTGTGGAGATTACGCTGCAGGTGGCCATGGGGCTGGAGGTAGCCCACGATCAGGGCATCGTCCACCGGGATATCAAGCC
>JAPUKM010000119.1 GCA_027295645.1 Chloroflexota bacterium
TCCCGCACCATCACCAGGTCAACCCCCTCCAGAACGGACGCTTTTATTGAGCTTGAGCCGGCCAGGAGCGGGTTCACCCGCATGGGCCTGATGTTTGCAAAGAGGCGCAGGCCCTTACGGAGGGTCAGCAGCCCCTGCTCGGGCCGCACCGGGGCGCTGGGGTCGTCCCACTTGGGGCCGCCCCCAGCGCCGAAGAGGATGGCGTCGGCACCCCTGCATAGCTGGACGGTCTCCTCCCGCAGGGGCGTCCCGTGGGCGTCGATGGAGCAACCGCCTATGAGGTCGGATGTGAAGGTGAAGGAGTGGCCGAACCGCTTGCCCACCGCCTCCACTATCCTGGCCCCCTCGGCCACCACCTCTGGCCCTATGCCGTCGCCGGGCAGAAGCACGATCTTGAAGTCCACGTTTCCCTCACTAGATATTCGCCGCACTCAGGAACGCATTACTATAGCCCAAAGCGGGGCCGAGAGGAAGGGGAGGAGGCTCTGCTCCTACTGGATGCCGTGGACCCTCTCGTAGACGGTGATCTTGTCCTCGTGCTGCAGCGTCAGGGCGATGTCGTCCAGTCCGTTGAGCAGGCAGTGGCGTCGGAACTCGTGGGTATCCGGGTCGTTGTGCACCACAAAGGGAATATCCAGGCCCTCGTCGTCGCTTATGCGGCAGGTCTCCAGGTCCACCGTCATCCGGTAGCCCGGCCTGGCCTTCGCCTTGGCCATAAGCTGGTCCACCTGCTCCTGAGGAAGGTGGACGGGGACGATGCCGTTGTCGAAGCAGTTCTTTTGGAAGATGTCGGCGAAGCTGGGGGCGATGAGGGCCCGGAAGCCGTAGTCCAGCAACGCCCAGGGCGCGTGCTCCCGGGAGGAGCCGCCGCCGAAGTTGGGCCCGGCGACCAGGATTTTGGCCCCCTGGTAGCCGGGGGCGTTCAGGACGAAGTCCGGGTTTGGAGAGCCGTCCGGGAGGAAGCGCCAGGCGGCGAACAGGAACGGGCCGAAGCCGGTGCGCTCGATGCGCTTCAGGTACACCGCGGGGATGATCTGGTCCGTGTCCACGTTGGCCCGGTCCATGGGCGCAACGATGCCGGTGACTTTATCGAAGGGTTCCATTGGTATGTTCTCCTACCTGATTACTATTACCACTCCCGTATGTCCACGAAATGCCCCGCGATGGCGGCGGCGGCGGCCATCTGCGGGCTGACCAGGTGGGTACGGCCGCCGGGGCCCTGCCGGCCCTCGAAGTTACGGTTGGAGGTGGAGGCGCACCGCTGGCCGGGCGCCAGTATGTCCGGGTTCATCCCCAGGCACATAGAGCAGCCCGCCTCCCGCCACTCGAAGCCGGCATCCAGGAAGATGCGATCGAGACCCTCGGCCTCAGCCTGCTGCTTGATGGCGAATGAGCCGGGCACGGCCAACGCTCCCACCCTGTCGTGCACCTTTCGCCCCTTGATCACCTGGGCGGCAGCGCGGAGGTCTTCGATGCGCGAGTTGGTGCAGGATCCGATGAACACCCGGTCGATGGCGATCTCCCGAATGGGGGTGCCGGCCTCAAGTGCCATGTATGTGAGGGCCCGCTCCGCCGTCTCGCGCTCGGTCTCGGACGCAAATGAGGTTGGATTCGGGACCCGCTCGGTGACGGGGACCACCATGCCAGGGTTGGTGCCCCAGGTGACGAATGGGGCGAGTGTCTTGGCATCGATCTCCACGACCGTGTCGTAGGCCGCGCCGGGGTCGGTGGCCAGGGCACGCCACCGCTCCACCGCGGCGTCGAAGGCGTCGCCCTGTGGGACCTGCGCACGGCCGCGCATATAGTCGAACGTGGTGTCGTCGGGGGCAACCATGCCCGCACGTGCGCCCGCCTCGATCGACATGTTGCAGACGGTCATGCGTCCCTCCATGGAGAGGGAGCGCACCGCCTCGCCGGTGTACTCGATGACGTGGCCCCGACCGCCGTCCACGCCTATCTGGCCGATGATGCCCAGGATCAGGTCCTTGGCGGTGACCCCGTTGGGCAGGGGGCCGTTGACCCGCACCTCCATGGTCTTGGGCCTGGCCTGGACCAGACACTGGGTGGCCAGCACCTGCTCCACCTGGGTGGTGCCGATGCCGAGGGCAAATGCGCCGAAGGCACCGTGGGTGGCGGTATGGCTGTCGCCGCAGACGATCACCTTGCCGGGCTGCGTGTAGCCCTGCTCCGGCCCGATGATGTGGACGATGCCCTGTCCGGGGCTGTGCGCGTCGTACAGGGTGACGCCGAACTCCTTGGTGTTGCGGTAGAGGGCTTCCACCTGCCGCCGCGAGGTCTCGTCGGCGATGGGGAGGGAGCGGTCGGTGGTGGGCAGGTTGTGGTCCACGGTGGCGACGGTGAGCTCGGGACGGCGGACACTCCGCCCGTTCATGCGGAGGCCGTCGAAGGCCTGCGGCGAGGTGACCTCGTGGAGGAGGTGCAGGTCAACGTAGATGATGGCGGACTGGCCCGGCTCCTCGTGGACCAGGTGGTCGTCCCAGATCTTCGCGAACATGGTCTTGGGCGGCATGGTTTCACCTTTCACTGTGTGGGGACGTTTGTGCTAGTGGGTCGTTGGCACGTCCGCACCCTTGGAGACGCCCATGGCGAGCAGGCGGTTCAGGGCGTTCATGTACGCCTCGGCGCTGGCCACCATGATGTCGGTGTTGGCACCGCGGCCCACAAAGGTCTGCCCATCCTGCTCGATACGGATGGTCACATCTCCAATGGCGTCTATACCCTCCGTGACCGCATCGACACGGAACTCGGTCAGCTTGTTGGGCACCTGGACGATCCGGTTGATTGCCTTGTAGACGGCATCAACCGGGCCCGTGCCCGTGGCGGCCTCGGTGATGCTCTGCCCGTCGGGGTCGGTGAGCGTCACGGTGGCGGTCGGTATCTCGTGATTGCCGCTGGACACCTGGACGTGCTCAAGCGTGTAGGTTGCCGGGATGTCCAGAGTCCTTCGCTGGCTGGACATCAGCGCCAGCAGGTCGGCGTCGGTGACCTCGCGTTTCCTGTCGGCCAGGTCCTTGAAGGCCTCGAACGCCTGATTCAGCTCCTCCTGGGCGAGCTTGTAACCCAGGTCCTCCAACCTGGACCGTAGCCCCGCCCGTCCGCTCAGCTTGCCCAGCACAAAGGTGGAGCTGGGCCAGCCGATGGACTGCGGGTCCATGATCTCGAAGGTGTTGCGCTCCTTGAGCAGGCCGTCCTGGTGGATCCCGGAGGCGTGCCGGAAAGCGTTGGCCCCCACGACCGCCTTGTTCGGCTGGACAGGGAAGCCGGTTATGTCGCTGACCAGCCGGCTTGTCCGGTAGATCTGCCTGGTGTTGATGTTGGTGCTCACGCCGTAGAGGTCCTTCCGGGTCTCGATGGCCCTGATCACCTCTTCCAGGGCGGCATTTCCCGCACGCTCACCCAGGCCGTTGATGCACCCCTCCACCTGACGCGCACCCGTAGAGACAGCAGCAAGGCTGTTCCCCACGGCCTGGCCCAGATCGTTGTGGCAATGGACGCTCAACACCGCCCTGTCGATGTTGGGAACGTTCCGCTTGATGTTCTCTATCCGCTCCCTGAACTCCCAGGGCATGGCGTAGCCGACGGTATCGGGGATGTTGATGGTGGTTGCGCCCGCGTTGATGACCGCCTCCACCAGCTGGTAGAGGTAGTCCATGTCCGTCCGGCTGGCGTCCATGGGCGAGAACTCCACGTCATGGCAGTAGCTCTTTGCCCTCTCCACAGAGGCTACGGCGGTATCCAGCACCTCTTCGGGGTTGCTTCTGAGCTGGTGCAGAATCTGGACATCTGAGCTGGATATGAACACGTGGATACGCGGGTGCTCGGCATCCTTGATCGCCTCCCACGCCCGGTCTATATCGTTGGCGACGCAGCGTGCCAGCGA
This sequence comes from Chloroflexota bacterium, assembly GCA_027295645.1. Taxonomy (GTDB): domain Bacteria; phylum Chloroflexota; class Dehalococcoidia; order Lucifugimonadales; family JAPUKM01; genus JAPUKM01. Next base: position 3,902 of record JAPUKM010000119.1, read on the forward strand.
TGCGATGACCGGCCCGCGGACCTCGCGCATAATGCTCTGCACCGCCTCGAAGTCGCCGGGTGAGCTGGCGGCGAAGCCCGCCTCGATGATATCCACGCCCAGCCGCTCCAGCTGCCTGGCGATCTCCAGCTTCTCCTGGGTGGTCAGGCCAATGCCGGCGGACTGCTCGCCGTCACGGAGTGTGGTATCAAATATCAATACCTTATCTTCAGCCATTGTAGGGTCTCCTAGCTAGGGTAGGGATAAGCCGCCCTCTTTCTTTCCCATCCACCCGCCCTCGGAAGGTGATTCGGGGACACCCCCGAACCCCCTGAACTCTGATCCCTGCACCCTCAAAGGATACTGTGAGGAGGGTGCACAGAGGGCAAGCAATGTTACAGAGAAACGGTAGAGGTCACAGGGCAACGTAGTCCGCCGGACCCAGCCCTGCCAGGACCAGGCCGCACCAGCGGACTACGTTTGAAACCTCTCTTGTGTCTATTGACGCTTTCATGGATAGCTTCTCAACAACCCTACGTGGTGCTCTTGAGCCAGGGCATCAGTCCTCGTAGCTCCTTGCCCACCTTCTCGACGGGGTGCCCGGCGTTCTCCTGCCGGAGCCGGTTGAACCGCGGCCGTCCCTCGTCGTTCTCAGCGATCCACTCCTTGGCGAAGGAGCCGTCCTGGATGGCGTCCAGCACCCTGCGCATGTTGTCCTTGACGTGCTGGTCAATGACCATGGGGCCGCGGGAGTAGTCGCCGTACTCGGCGGTGTCGCTGACGGAGTAGCGCATGTACTCCATACCACCCTCGTACAGCAGGTCGACAATCAGCTTCAGCTCGTGCATCACCTCAAAGTAGGCGGACTCCGGCTGATAGCCGGCCTCCACCATCGTCTCAACGGCCGCCTTGATCAGCGATGTGACGCCGCCGCACAGCACCGCCTGCTCGCCGAACAGGTCGGTCTCCGTCTCCTCTTTGAAGGTGGTCCCCAGGATGCCCGCGCGGGTGGAGCCCACCCCCTGGGCATAGGCCAGGGCCAGTTGCTTGGCCTGGCCGGTGGCGTCCTGGTGCACCGCCAGCAGGGCGGGAACCCCCTGTCCGTTGACGAACACCTCTCGCATGCGGTGCC
>JAPUKM010000012.1 GCA_027295645.1 Chloroflexota bacterium
TTGCGAGGACGAAGGTGGGACTCCGTACGTGGGAATCTATGCCGAGTCCGCGGGCGATCCCCTGGGTGAGGCAGGTCTTGCCGGCGCCAAGCTCACCGGCGAGGAGGAAGAGGTGGTTGGGCATGGCGGCCTGGCCGAGCCGCCACCCAACGGCCTGGGTCTGCTCCGGGGAGTGGGTCTCTATGGTTATTGAGGTGTTGGTGCCGCTCTGCAACGGATGTACTCCACGTTCTTAGGACTCAGTATGACACGGTGCAGCGGCTTTCTGAATCACCACAAGAGGCCCTCAAATGGGAAGTTTACAGGTGAAAGTGGTCCCATCCTCGGTGGGGGAGCATCTGCTCTTTGCCTTCCCGGTCCACGACGGAGATGTGGCCGGGCGATCCCTCAACCACCGACCCGATGACGGCGGCCTCGGGAATTCTGGCCAGGGTGGCCTTCATGAGCGTAGGTGGTGCGGCGTACAGGAGCTGATAGTCTTCGCCACCGGAGAGGGCCATGGCAAGGGCACGCTCCGGAAAGGCGTCGGCCAGGAGGGGATGCACGGGCACTCGCCATGCATCCACCCGGGCTGCTGAACCGCTGGCTTCCATCATCCTAGCCAGGTCTTCGATGAGGCCGTCGCTGATGTCCATAGCTGCACGGACGCCGAGGTCCGCCAGGGTGCGCCCTTCGTCGAGTCGTGGAAGGGGCCGGCGGTGCGCAAGACATAAGTGCTCATAGGCGGCCTTATCGACGCCCGCTTCGCCGGCGGTCAGGAGCTCCAGGCCGCCCTGGGAGGAGCCCAGGGGGCCGGTGACGGCCAGGAGGTCTCCCTGCGCGGCCTGGGAGCGCAGGAGGGGGGTGCCGTCATGCGAGCCGTTGAGGACGATGGAGACGAAGGCGGTGGAGGAGGCCACGGCGTCGCCTCCGGCGATGGCGACGTGGTACTCCCGACAGCTATCGATGATGCCCTGATACAGCTCCTCCACATCGGCTACGGAGGTGTTGGGAGGCAGGCCGAGTGTGACGAGTGCGTAGAGGGGTGTGCCACCCATGGCTGCGATGTCGCTGAGATTGGCGGCCATGACCTTCCAGCCCAGGTCTGGCCAGGGGATGGTTGTGCGGGTGAAGTGGACGCCCTCCACGACGGTGTCCGTGGTGGAGAGGGCGGCACCGGATTCCGGTCTCCACACCGCGGCATCGTCGCCGGGGCCGACGAGGAGAGCGCTGGAGGTTGTGGCGAGGCCAGCCTTCCGAGCCATGTTGATCAGGCGCTGGATGAGGGCGACTTCGCCGATGTCGGCTATGTTCATGCGGGCATTATAGCAAGGGTGGCGCTGACGCTTAATCTTCGTTGACAGCTATTGTGGGTGATGGTACAGTCGAATTGCCTGTAGCTGCCCGTATGGCCCGCTAGCTCAACTGGCAGAGCAACTGACTCTTAATCAGTAGGTTCTCGGTTCAAGTCCGAGGCGGGTCAGAATGTACAGTGGGGAAGTGTCGGAATTGGTAGACGAGCATGATTTAGGATCATGTGCCGAAAGGCGTAGGAGTTCGAGTCTCCTCTTCCCCAGAAGTTAAAGGAACAACCCTTCCGTTGTCCGTAGGCAAGGGAAAGGAGAGCATGTGGCCAAGCTCCTAGAGATCAAAGGGCTCGCAACGCATTTCTTCACCAAAGAGGGTGTGGTGAAGGCGGTTGACGGCGTCAGCTACGATTTGGAGGAGGGCGAGACGCTGGGGCTGGTGGGCGAGAGCGGGTGCGGCAAGAGTGTCAGCGCGCTGTCCATCATGCGTCTCATTCCCTGGCCACCCGGGAAGATTGTTGGAGGCGAGGTGCTTTTCGAGGGTGAGAACCTTCTGGAGCTGGCGGACTCCGGGATGCGGCGCATCCGGGGCAACAGGATTGCGATGGTGTTCCAGGAGCCGATGACGTCGCTGAATCCGGTGCTCACCATCGGCCGCCAGATTACGGAGACGCTGGAGCTGCATCTGCATATGAACAAGAGGACGGCGAAGCAGCGGGCCGCGGAGCTCATCCACATGGTGGGTATATCGGACGCCGAGCGCCGGCTATCACAGTATCCCCATCAGTTCAGCGGCGGTATGCGCCAGCGGATCATGATTGCCATGGCGCTCAGCTGTAACCCGAAGCTGCTGATAGCCGATGAGCCGACCACGGCGCTGGATGTCACCATCCAGGCACAGATACTGGAGTTGATGAAGGCGCTGTGCAGGGATTTCGGCACTGCGTTGATCATTATCACCCATAACCTGGGGGTGGTTGCCCGGTACGCCGACCGGGTGAACGTGATGTACGCCGGGAAGATCGTGGAACGGGGTACGGCCAGGGAGATATACGGCGATACGCGGCATCCCTATACGGTGGGGCTGCTCAAGTCGGTGCCGCGGCTGGACGAGCCAAGGAAACAGAAGCTGGACCCGATCGAGGGGCAGCCTCCGGACCTGATCGACCTTCCGCCGGGGTGCAGCTTCCGTGAGCGGTGCCGCTTCGCGGTGGAGCGGTGCGCAGCAGAGGAGCCGTCGCTCATGGATGTGAGCAATGGGCACGTCTCGGCGTGCTGGGAGCTGGAGCGCTTGAGCGCGACTGCAGGTGTCCGGTAGTGGGGATGTCGATGCAAACACAGGACCGAGAGAACCTGGTTGAAGTCCGGAACCTCAAAATGTATTTCCCCGTTACCTCCGGGGTTATCTTCCAGCGAAAGGTGGCGGACATCAAGGCGGTGGATGACGTGAGCTTCGTTATCCGCCGCGGTGAGACGCTGGGCCTGGTGGGAGAGAGCGGGTGTGGAAAGACCACTACGGGCCGGTGCCTGCTACAGCTGTACAGGCCAACGGAGGGAGAGGTGCTCTTTGATGGGACGGACCTGACCAAGCTGAAAGGCTCAGAGGTCCGAAAGTTCCGTCGCCGGATGCAGATGATCTTCCAGGACCCGTACAGCTCTCTCAATCCGAGACAGACGTGCGGCAGCATCATCGGAGAGCCACTGTTGGTCCACAAGATGGTACACAGCAAGAACGAGTACAGAGAGCAGGTGGCCGAGCTGCTCTCTGTGGTTGGGCTGAGTCCGTACATGAGCAGCCGCTACCCTCACGAGTTCAGTGGAGGCCAGCGCCAGCGGATTGGGGTTGCCAGGGCTCTGGCGGTGCGCCCGAGCCTGATTGTGTGCGACGAGCCGGTGTCTGCGCTGGATGTTTCCATTCAGGCGCAGGTGATCAATCTGCTGGAGGAGCTTCAGGAGCAGTTCAACCTGACGTATCTGTTCATCGCGCATGATCTGTCGGTGGTCCGCCATATCAGCGATAGGATCGCGGTGATGTACCTGGGCAAGGTGGTTGAAATTGCCGACCGGGTGGAGCTGTACGAGAACCCGCTGCATCCGTACACCAAGGCGCTCCTCTCCGCGGTGCCGATTCCAGACCCGGTGGCGGATAGCGAACGGGAGCGGACGATCCTTACCGGAGATGTCCCCAGTCCGCTGAACCCTCCGCCGGGCTGTGTGTTCCACACCCGGTGCCCCATAGCCATTGATGAGTGCAGCGAGGGGTTGCCGGAGTTCCGCAACATGGGCAACGACCACTGGGTGGCGTGTATCCGCGTGTAGGGACGGTGGTCAACGGCCGATGGGTTGCGAGAATGCGGCCCCAAGGGGTCATTGTCCGAATGCTCTCCTCCAAGCCGTGTCACCTTAGAAATCACCCGTGAAATCACCCCGCTGAAGGATGCCGCCTTTGCCGCCCTGCCCCACACTGTAAATGACAGGGGACAGGGGATATGGTTTCAACTCCAAAGTTCGTGGCGTTTGTCCTCGGCTTCTTATTGCTGGCTTCGCTCCTGCTTTTTGATCAGGATGGGTACATCTCCGTCATCGACGATGCCAACCTGCTGTTTCATGAAGCAGGTCACCTGATTTTCGGCTTCCTTGGTGACACCATGGGGCTCTATGGGGGAACACTGGGGCAACTCGTCATCCCCATTATCTGCGGCATTGCCTTCTGGAGGCAGAAATCAGTGGTCTCGGTTTCGGTGGTAATGCTCTGGTGTTTCGAGAACGTCTTCAACATCGCTCGATACGTCGCGGACGCAAGAGCGCAGGAGCTACCCCTGGTGGGTGGCGGTGAGCATGACTGGACAAATATACTCACTGGCTGGGGAGCTTTGCAGCACGATACGACGATAGCAACGATGCTGCTGGCTGTGGGATGGCTTGGCCTATTCTCAACTCTTCTCTGGACCACCTATCTTTGGTGGCAGAGCAAGAGAATCTATGCCGAACACTCGTTTTGGGGTCCAACCGGGCTGAGCATCTCCGAATCGTGAGAGCCCACCAGGGCCTCAGGTGCTGCTAGGGCGAAGGGATGACGTATCTGTGTGCCGAAGGTGAGCAGCGGCTTCCTCAGGGACCACCTCGTTCACACTGACCCTTGATCCTAGCTCGAACCCGCCTGGCGACTTGAGATGCGGCACCACCTGGATATGCCAGTGATAGAAAGGTACAGCGCTCAAAGAATGAGGCGGATTGCGTAAGATGAAGTTGAAGTCCGGGTTAGAGAGAGCCAGGTAAAGCTTCCCCATGGTCTGTTGCAGGCAGTCAGCAAGGTCGGTGACTCCATCTTCGGACATGTCGCCGAAAAGCGATTCATGTGCCAGTGGGAAGATGTTTATCTCGTAGGGCGTAGCCGCGGCGTAGGGTATGTAGGAGACGAAGCTCCGGTTCCTGTAGACGATGCGCACATCCTGGTCAAGCTCATAGGCAATCATCTTGCAGAAAACACAGATTCCGTGGGAGTCAAAGTAGCGCTGAGCCTCCTCCAGAAGGAAGCGGATGAAGTTGGGCACCACGTGCATACTGACGATCTGAGAATGGGAGTGGATTTGGGAGGCACCAGAGCGGCTACCGTGGTTTTTAAAAACGATGGTCTGAAGATGGTGGGGGTTCCCTCTGATGGCGTTAAGGCGGTCGATGAACATCCGGACTACTGCCTTAACGCCATTGGGGGACATGGTGGCGTAGGTCTCGTTGTGTATGGGACTTTCGACGACCAGCTCGTGTCTGCCACAGTTCATAAAACTGTTGTAGATTCCCTCATGCCTGAACTCTACCGGCTGAACATGGCAGGTTGAGTCCTCATGGAAGATTTTGAACTTGTTCTCTATCGTGTGGGCCAGCCATGGGCTACGAGCGGAGTTGGCTGGATCGGGATGAGGCACGCTGGCGATTTCGATATTCTCAAAGCGGTGGGCATTCCGCGGGCAGAAGGGGCAGTTTTCGGCGTAGGCGGGGATGGAATCCAGCAGAGCATTAGGCTGACTGATAAGCTGTCTGTCCTTCAGACGCTCTGGTGATATAACCACCCACTCCCCGGTGGCCAGATTCTGCCTCAGCTGCGACATCATTACCTCCTCGTGGGGTTTTGGCTAGCCGCCAAAGAACCGGTAAGCCCATCTCATTCCGATCAACCGCCTCTCCTGAGATACTGAACGGCTTTGTGCTACACGGGAATAGTCTATCTCAGCGATCTGACGCGGGCTAGTCTACCTCAGATGCATGTGTGGTCTTGCGGCGTGCTTGCTTGTGCCCCCCCAAGGGGATTTGAAAAGGCCTGGTTTCGAGGGGTTGTTATTCAACGAAGCCGTCGCAGCACCGGGGTGGCGGTCAGAAGGACTCCTGCGGAAACTTGAACAATCACGGGTGCCCATTTCTTGTCTGCTATAGTAGCGTTTCACGGCGGAAACCGCGGTTACTTGTAAAACGGGGGTCCTTCGATGGCCTTGACCCGTGTCACCAGCCGTGGAAGGCTCTTCCACGGCTGGTACATTGTCATGGTGGCCATTATTGCTAATGCCACGACGAGCATTGGCAACTACGGCTTTGGTCCCTTTGTGAATCCCATGAGGGATTCACTGGGCTGGAGCCGTACTTCTCTCTCCTGGGCACTGACTATACGGGTCATTCTCAATATGTTCGCAGGCCCCGTCATGGGGACGCTGGTGGACCGGAAGCACGGCGCGATGGTTCTCATGATGGGCGGGGGGATAGCGCTGGGGGCCGCTCTGATGCTGACCTCAGGTGTAAGAGAGCTGTGGCAGTTCTATCTTCTCTTCGGCATTGCCTCAGGATTGGCAAGCATGGCAGTGGGCCCCGAGTTAATCAACCCCACCATTATCTCCAAGTGGTTTGTGCGCCAACGCGGGCGGGCCATAGCTATCTCTTCTGTGGGGAACAACCTGGGTGGTGTTATCTTCATCCCTTTGACCGCTTTCATTATCCTGAACTTCGGCTGGCGGGAGGCCTGGCTGATACTTGGGGCCATCGCCCTGGTCCTGATAGCGCCCCTCAGCGGCCTTTTCATCCGCCGCACTCCGGAGGATGTTGGGCTTTTCCCCGATGGGGATGCGTACTCCCGGGTGTCTGATATCACCGCAGCTAACAAAAGGGCAGATCTTGCTACGGAGTACGACTGGACGCTGGGAGAGGCGGCAGGGACCCCTGCGCTGTGGCTTATTATCGCTACGATTTCGCTTAGCGGCATGGGCCTCGGGGGACTTCCGATCCATGTGTTCCCTGCATTGACCGACAAGGGCTACACGACCGCGTATGCGGCCGCTTTGATCACCCTCTTCAGCATCATAGTCATTGTGGTGAAGCCGATCTGGGGGCTTTTGGGGGAGAGGGTCCAGGTCCGCTATTTGATGATGACCGCCTCCGCGGTCGCGGCGGTGGGGATGCTCTTACTTGTAGTAATAAAGAGCGGACCCATCATTCTTCTGTTCCCGCTCATCTATGGGGTTGGGGTCAGCGCCTTCCAGCCCCTGGTGAATCTCATGTGGGCCAACTACTTTGGCAGGGCTTCTCTGGGGACTATCAAAGGGATCTTTTTCCCTGTGACGCAGGTGACTATCGCCCTCAGTCCCGTGTTCGCCGGGATTATATTCGACGCCACAGGCAACTATGACATTGCCTTCATCACCTTCACCCTTTGCTATGTCCTGAGTGTGGTGACTCTCTTCATGGCGAGACGGCCGAGGGCACGGTTGGAGAGTCCGGTGCGGCCGGCCACCGACTGACCCGGCGACACTCATTCCACTTCTGCTAATGCCCGGGAAGCCGTGGCCGGTGCGGATTGTCCGCCGGGTATTTGTGGATGCGGCATCGGCCTTGTGGCGCTCTTGTTGCCGTGCTAGCATCAATTGAACATGGACTCACGCTCTATCCGCAATTTCTGCATCATCGCTCATATCGACCACGGAAAGTCCACGCTGGCAGACCGGCTGCTGGAGTACACGGGTACCGTGAGCGGCCGGGCGATGACCGAGCAGGTCCTTGACCAGATGGAGCTGGAGCGTGAGCGGGGCATCACCATCAAGGCGCAGGCCGTTCGGATGGCGTACCGGGATGCTGACGGCCAGGAGTATCAACTCAACCTGATCGATACGCCGGGCCACGTTGACTTCAGCTACGAGGTGTCTCGAAGTCTGGGAGCGTGCGAGGGGGCGCTGGTGGTGGTGGACGCGACCCAGGGCGTTGAGGCGCAGACGCTTTCCAACATCTACCTGGCGATTGAGCAGGGACTGACGCTTGTGCCGATTATCAACAAGATAGACCTGCCGATGGCGCAGCCGGATTCCGTGGCTGAGGAGATGGAACAGGCCTTTGGGTTTCGGCGGGAGGAGATACTGTTTGTGTCGGCCAAGGAGGGCACGGGCGTACAGTCTGTCCTTGAGGCTATAGTGCGTGAGGTGCCGCCGCCCAGGGAGGACTCTTCCGAGCCATCGCTGCGGGCGCTGGTCTTCGATTCGGCCTACGACCCCTACAAGGGGGTGATCGCCTATGTGCGTATATTCGATGGCCGGCTGCGCACGGGGCAGGCTATTCGACTGATGGGCTCCAGGCGGGATACGGAGGCGTCTGAGGTGGGCGCCTTTTTCCCGCAGATGGTCAAGGTGGATGCCCTCTCCACCGGAGAGGTGGGGTACGTGGCGACGGGGTTCAAGGATATCCGCGAAGCCCCCGTGGGAGACACGATAACGGGGCAGGACCGGCAGGCCCGGGAGCCGCTGCCTGAGTTCAGGCCGCTCAAGCCCATGGTGTTCGCGGGGCTGTATCCATCGGACGGTGAGAGCTATACGGAGCTGGGCGAGGCGCTGAAGAAACTTCAACTGAGCGATGCGGCTTTGACGTTTGAACGTGAGACGAGCGTTGCGTTGGGTTTCGGATACCGGTGCGGGTTCCTGGGGCTGCTCCATATGGATATTGTCCAGGAGCGGCTGGAGCGGGAGTACGATCTGAGCCTGCTGGCCACTGCGCCGAGCGTTTCGTACCGGGTGGTGACGACGGACGGGCAGGAGACGATGTTGGACAGTCCGGCCAAGTTTCCGCCTTCGCAACAGATCGAGCAGGTCATGGAGCCGTGGCTGACGGTGAGCATTGTGACGCCCAACCGTTATATCGGGGTGATCATGGATCTAATCACCACCAGACGCGGCGAGTTTCAGAAGATGGAATATCTCCAAGGACAGCGCGGGCCGACGAAGGGAGCCGATACTGCGCCTCCAAGCTCCGATGCGCGGGTGCTCCTTGAGACCTACCTTCCGCTGTCGGAGGTGCTCCTGGACTTCTACGACCAGCTGAAATCGAGAAGCCAGGGATACGCCTCCATGGACTATACGCTGGAAGACTACCGGGCGGGTCCCATGGTGAAGCTGGACGTCCTGGTGAACAATCAGCCGGTGGACGCTCTTTCGATGATCATCCACCGGGAGCGGGCGGTTCATCAGGGCCGGGCGCTGGTTGAGCAGCTCAAGAAGCTGATTCCACGACAGCTGTTCGACGTGCCTCTCCAGGCGGCTATAGGAGGCCGGATCATAGCCCGGGAGAACATCCGCGCGCAGCGGAAGAACGTGCTGGCGAAGTGCTACGGTGGCGATGTGACCAGGAAGCGGAAGTTGCTGGAGAAGCAGGCCGAGGGGAAGAAGAGGCTCAAGCGTATTGGGAATGTGGAGGTGCCCCAGGAGGCCTTCCTGGCGGTGCTGAAGATGGAGCGGTCCACCCGGTAGGATGGCAGGCACGAGGGCGGCGGCATTAGGCGCAGCGTTGCCGCAGCCGATAGCCAGGGCACCTTGCCGCTGTGGGACATATCGCCTATCCTTGGGTAGAGGCTACAGATGGCGACTCCGCTTAAGGGGAAGAGGGCTGCATTGCGAGCGTGGGGCACCCTGGGGCTGCTGGGGCTGCTCGCCACGGTTGGCGCCGCGTGTGACCGGTTCGACTCTGCGCCCACTCTAGCGCCGACAGCCATTGCCACGGCCACGCCCGCTCCGACGCCCACGTTCACCGCTGTACCTATAGCAACGCCGACGCAGACGGCCACGCCAGCACCCACGTCGACTCCCAGGCCTACGCCGACACCGACACCCACGCCCACCGCGACGCCGGAGCCTCTGACCGCCGACGAACTCCTGGCGATAACCCGTGAGAACCTTGAGGATACGGGGACGCTGCGTGTGAAGCTGACGGGCAGACTACAGCAGGGAGACGTGGCGTTCCCGTTCAAGCTGGACGGCGTTATGGACCTTCCGAGCGATGCCCACGGAACGTTTCTGCTACAGGGGCAATATCAGGAGTTTATCCGCCTTGGCCAGGAGGACTACATTGCGCTTCCGGGAAGGGGCTTCGTGGAGGACAATTTTGCCGCATCGGGGGCGATCTTTCTGGAGCTTCTGAGTCCGCTGCTGAACCCGGATGCCTCTGAGCCGGTGACCGATCTGGAGCGGCACCCCGATGTGACGATCGAGGGGTGGGACCTGCACCACATCAGCTACAGGATGGACGTGCGGAAGTTCATTTCACGGCTTGCGGACCAGGACCTGACGGTTCTGGAGATCAACAGCCGTGTCGATCTGTTCATCAACAAGGCGAATATGCTGCCTCAAACGGTGATGGTGGACTGCAAGAGCTGTCTTCTCCCGGTGTTTCTCACGAGCGTGGACCTGGTGGCGGACTTTGCCTTTTCGGCGTTCGGCACGTCGGTGTTCATTCCCAGCCCGGACGTGCCGCATATCTTCATACCCGTTGTGGAGCCTGACGACCACGGTAACGTGGCCACCGATGCCACGCCGCTTACGCTGGATGAAACGGCGCTTGGAGATATAGAGCCGCAACTGGACGTGGACTTCTTCGTATTTGAAACGGTGGCGGGCCAGGCGTACTCGATGACCGTGACGCTGAGGACTCTGGACGACTCCACGCTCACCCTGTACGACACGGACGGCACTACGGTCCTGGGCTTCAGCGACGACTACGGCGCTACGACAGCGTCGCGGATCGCATGGGTCGCTCCGAGTTCGGACAGGTACTATGTGTCGGTTGCGGGCTTCAACCGGTTCGACTTCGGCAGCTACGCGATCACGCTGGGCGTCTGGGTTGGGTTCCTTCCCACGCCGGGCCCGGATGTGCCCACGCCGACCAGGACACCGAGGCCGGCAGCGACACCTACACCTACGGCAGCGTTGATCCCGACGGCCACACCGACCGCGGCACCCGCTTTGCCGGGCGGGGCCGCGGAGGGTCGGTTCGCGGCACCGCTGGGAATAGCGGTAGATGGGGTGGGGAATGTCTACGTGGCTGATAATCAGAACCACCGTGTCCAGAAATTCGGCACCAGCGGTGATTTTCTGGGCACGTGGGGCTCCGAGGGCGTCGAAAATGGGCGGTTCCGCTTCCCGGGA
>JAPUKM010000120.1 GCA_027295645.1 Chloroflexota bacterium
CACGTCAGAGGTGGCGGAGCTTCTCCTGGGCTAACGAAGCAGGGACCTCTCCCGGGAGAGGTCCCTGCTTCGTTATCGCTCTACGTCGTCCTAGTCGGAGGATGGGAGCTTCTGCGGCTGCTGAAGCTCCATCTCCTGATCGTGACAACTGATAGTCCCGTCGCCCGCTTTGGTGCACAGCACCATCGCCTCGCAGGCGGAGCATTTATATCTCTTCCCAAGCTGGTTAGCCATAATACATCCTGTCAGAGTGGGAGCGGCCCGCCCCCACCTACTTCTTGGTCAACGGCTCACCGTGGCAGATCAGCGTCCCATCGCCACCCTTGGTGACAATGAACTCGCAGCCGCATGAGGCACAGAAGTAACGTTTCCCTGTTTCACTTGCCACTGACAACTCCAAGTCGTAACAGATTTCCGCAAGGGAATTATATGCACCTTGGGAAGAGGCGTCAACGGTTTTCGGCGCGCTCATGCACCGGAACCGCAAAAGCTACAGCGGTAGGGAGTACGCCTCACCGCTCTGAGCGCTGCGGGCCACCGCCTCCGTGAACTCCATATATTTGACACCATCCTCAAACGTGGTGTGTGTCACCCTCTCAATGCCGCGGATGGCGTTGATGAACTCCTCCTCCACCCGCCAGCGGCCACGCCTCTCCGGCGGAATGTCCAGCTCTTTGAGCTGCGCATCGCCCCTGCGGCCGCCTCGCAGCACGTTCGCCGCCGTGTCCAGGAAGAGTGTGCCGTCGCTGCCGTGAAGCCACACACCTCCCCCTGACAGGCCCGTGACAGCGCTGACCTGGAGATGCGCCTGAGCGCCGCAGGCCATGTCACACAGCACGTCCATATGGTCCGGCACCGAGACCGCGCGAAGAGCGCCGCCGGCATCTTTGCGCCGGTTTACCACCACCCTGGTCATCGCAAGCACCCTGGTCGCCGGTCCAACCCAGCGCAGCAGCGACTCGTACCAGATGCCCAGCGTCAGGGCGTTATAGCCGCTCAGCTCCCGGTCCTGACGCCAGTGAAGAGGGCTCTCAGCATCAACAAAGGTGCCCTGGCTTATCTGCACGTTTATGGCGAGGAGATCGCCCAGATAACCCTCTGCAATCAGCTCCCGGACCGTCCGGTCAAAGTCCAGCGTATGGGGCGCGGGCACCACCTGGGCGACCAGATGAGGAACCGCCCGCGAGACCTCCAGCATCGTCCTGGCCTCATCGGCGTCCAGAGCCATGCGCGCCTCCGTGAGCACGTGCTTGTCTCTCTCCAGAGCGGCCAGTGTGACCGGACAGTGGAGGTTCGGCCAGGTGCCGATACAGACGGCATCCACCTCGTCGTCTTCAACCAACTCCAGCCAGGTGTCGTGCACCCGTGAGATGCCCAGCTCCGCAGCGGCCCGCTCCCCCGACTCCCGAGTACTGTTGCAGACGGCGGCAAGCTCCACGCCCGCAATGGCCTTGAAGCCGGGTGCATGGCGCTCCCGAACGTTAGCGCCGGCACCGACGATGCCGATCCTGATAGTCTGTGCGCTCATGGACCTACGCAACCTCGTAGCCGACCGCATGAAGATCGCAGGCGTTGTGGTGCTCCGACGCATATTCGTAGGCGGAGGTGGCGGCGATGGCCCCCTGAGCCGCCGCCGTGATGGTCTGCTTCAGATGGCCGGAGCCGTTGGTGAGGTCACCGGCGGCGAAGACCCCCGGCACGTTGGTCCGCATCAGCTTGTCAACCGCCACTTCGCTCTCCTCCGTCAGCTCCACTCCCAGCTGCCGGGGCAGCTCCACCCTGGGGTCCGCGCCGATCTCTATGAACAGGCCGTCCAACGTCAGCTCCTTGGAGCCGTCATGCGGCCGGTCCAGAACAATGCTCTTCAGACCGAGCCCGTCATCGCCCACCAGTTCAGTGACGCTGGTCTCCAGGAGCATCTCCACCGTGGGACTCTCCTCCATGAGCCGGACACTGACCGGCTCAGGCCGGGTGAACGCCTGGCCCCGGTAGATGATGTACGTCTTGGTGGCATACTTCCCAAGGAGCACCGCCCCCTCCACTGCGGCGCTGCCGCCGCCCACCACCGCGGCCACCTTGCCCCTGTATAGGGGTGCGTCACAGGTGGCGCAGTAGGAAACACCGCGCCCGGTCCACTCCTCCTCGTGGGGTAGACCCAGCTTCCGTCGCTCCCTTCCCACGGCCAGGATGACCGTGGTCCCCTGGTAGACGCCCCGCGTGGTAGTCGCCTCGAAGCACTCCTGGTCCATACTGATGCCCTCGACGCGCCCATCGACAATCGGGATGCCGTACTTTTCCACCTGCCGCTTCATGTTCATCATCAGATCGAATCCATCGATGCTCTCGAACCCGGGGTAGTTCTCTATCTCACCGCCGATCGCCGTCTCACCCCCAAAGGTATCTCCAATCACCACCGCCCTCATCTGATAGCGGGCGGCGTAGAGTGCGGCGGCAAATGCGGCGGCCCCCTGGCCGGCGATTATGACATCGTACTGATCCGATGATAGGTTCATCCTGCTCACCTCGTCGGGAGACACTCGTCGTTGGCGTCAGCTGGGTACGGCCTCATCGCTCAGTCTAGCACAACGCCAGACCCCCCCTGAGGTCGCACCTCTACCCTATTCGATGCATCGACGAGGCTATGGGGCGCACGCCTACGACCCGTCAGCGGTAAGCCGGGGGAGGGTGGAGAGGAGAGCCGGGCTACGAGTACTGAATGTCCAGCTTAGGCTGCTCGGCAGGGACGGCGCCGTCCTCACGACTGCGGAAGGTGGCCGTAGCATTATTCGTCTCAACCGAGTCGCTGATGCGCCAGCCGTTGTTGGCCGTGCCGTCCACCCATGCCTGGACATCCGCTGTGACCGTCCAGGTCATGCAGCCCGCTGAGGCCGGCGTCGAGGCGCTGGCAGTAGCGGATGCGGCAACGGCCGGCTGGCTGTTCCAGGTAACGCTTCCCTCCACCCAGCCTGCTGTCACCTGGTACACCTCGTAGGTCCGAGTAGCAGCAGGGACACTCGTTGCACAGAGTGTCAGAGTGGCCGAACTGATGGTGGAGCCGCCGGGAATCGAGGAGACGTCGAACTGTACGAAGCTTCTCTGGGCTTGGCTGCTCTTGGACTTGACGCCGAGCACGGTATCCGCTCCATAGTTCGTGGTGCCCCTCTTCTCGTCCACGTAGGCATCTGCGGTCGCGGCTGCCACCAGTACCGAGTACGGTGTTGCATTGGCCTCGCTGGAGTAGCCGCTCTCCTGAGTGGCTGTGTTCTCTGCGGTCACCACATAGTAGTACGTGGTGCCGTTGGTGACAGCGGTGTCTAAGTAAGAGCCGATGGCCAGGAGGCCACCGTT
>JAPUKM010000121.1 GCA_027295645.1 Chloroflexota bacterium
TGGTTGGGCAAAGGAGACCTGTAAGCCGAGTTACAGGGTGACAGTGGAACGCCCGCCAACAAAGCTAACTGAAAAGCTAACGAACTCCAGGGCATAGCACCGCACGCGACGGTACGCTAGATACAACTACCGCCGGGGCGCCTCGACGTGATGGCATCAGATCGTATCTGACAGCACCAGGTGGCATAGCTGTCGGACGACTTTTAATCCACGTGTTGTGGGTTCGGGTACCCGATCCGGAACAGGCCCTGCAAACTGTCAGCTTCCAGCACTGCCCGCAGATTTAATCCGACTCTCTTCAGCCTCATATGGATGTAGGCGTCAGAGCACCTAAGCTCTTGCGCAGCGGCGACGACCTGGCCATGTCGTTTTACCGCTTCAAGGACCTGCCATAAGGTGAGCGGGAGTCTAGGGCGTCCCCGGAGAGTCTTCTTCATGGCCTAGAGGCGCCTCACAAATTCTCAAAAAGTCCTTCTCTGCACTTTTCCGACTTACTCCTCGTCTCCCCCCGGGGGAGGGCTCTCTGGCTCAGCGAGGGGCTGGCCACTCGCCGGTGGAGACACCGAGCGCCGTGGGACCGCATTCCTATACTTCTATCACCGGAGCCAACTTGCGTGGCTGGAGAAGATGGATGGCAACACGAGCATGGGAAAGAACTTCCAGTTCCCTTGCCTGGACTAAGTGTGTCCCGACGACTAGGAGGTACCTGGGGGCCGGGGGGAGACAAGCGGGGGGCGGTGGTCACGCCGCCACCCCCAAGGGGATCTCAATGCGGAACGGGAGGGATCTACTGAGGGAGTTGGTTTGGGCGGTGCATCTTCATGAGACGCTCCAGCCCCTTCTTGGTATCGCTGGCCACCCGGGAGCTGTCGGAGGAGGTAAAGCGGCGCTTGAACAGCCAGTAGGTGAACTCCTTGAGCTCCGTGAGCGTAAGGGAGGGGGAATCGGACAGGCCCAACTCCTGCCGGAACGCACCGAGCAGCGCGTCGCGGCTCTCACTGTAGATCCGTCGGTAGGCCAGCTCTACCGTCTGCTCACTATCGGAAAAGCCCCTGGACCGCCGCTGCTTGCGCACCTCCTCCTCCACGGCCAGCAGAAGCGATTCCTCCACCACGACGCCGTAGAAGAAGTTCAGGTGGCCCCGGTATTTGTCACCCCCCAAAAGGTTGCGGAAGTCCGCCTCTTGAAGGACCTGCGGCAGCGTGTTCGAGAAGAGGAGGGCCTCCTTCTCCTCCTGGGGGACCAGCCCGTCCACCTCGTTCAGAAGCCGCTCCGCAAGGACCAGCCAGTCGAACGCCTCGCCCAGCAGGAGGTACTGGTAGCGGCGCCCATCGATCTCCTCATACGGCAGACCCCACTTACCAACGGCGGTCAGGAGGGCTATGGGCCATGCCTCCCCTTCAGCCAGGGAGTTTCGGAACCGGTCAACCACAGCAAGGCAGGCCGCGGATGTCTCTCCGTCGTGCGCGGGAAGAGATCCCGCTCCATTCGCTCCGGTCACTGTAGCTCTCCCTCCCCCACCTTGTCACCTATACGAGGCGGCGTCCCGACGCTTTTGGACACCCGGGCGATTTCGCGGTTGCTCATGCCGTGCCCCAAAGCCTGCCCTTTCACGCACCGGATGCCTACGCCGCTGTGCCATGGCACCGCTTGTATTTCTTGCCGCTGCCGCAGGGGCACTGATCGTTGCGGCCCACCTTGGTGCCGCTGTTCGCGCCCCCGGTGTTGCGACTCCCCGCGGCGTTGGCCATGACGCTGGGCTTGGCGGCAGCAGCCACGGCTGCGCCCCTTCCAGCACGTCCTCGACCGGTGGAGGCGGCCGCTCCCGCCGTTGCCGCCCCGTTGGTGGCGGGAGCCACCTGGAAGATGGTGTGGCCGATATCGTGCTGCATGGCGGCCTGGAGGTTGCTGAACATGTCGTGGGCCTCCTTCTTGTACATAACCAGGGGGTCACGCTGCCCGTAGGCGTGCAGCCCAATACCCTCGCGGAGGTTCTGCATCGCCGTTAGATGCTCCACCCAGTGCATATCGATGACCCGCAGCATGACGATCCGCTCCACCACGCGCATCTGCTCGGCCCCGAACTGCTGCTCGCGCTCCTCGTAGAGGGCGGCGGCCTGCTCGATGAGGGCATCCTGGAGCTCCTCCGGCTCCATCTCGTACAGGTTCTCCTCCGAGAGCTCCGGAGGGAGCGGCATGATGGTGAGCAGCTCCGAGTGCAGGACGTCCAGTGTCCAGTCTGACCTGGCGGTCGCGGAGGTGTGGGCGGTCACCATCTGCTCAAGCTCCTGGTGGACCATGTCCTGGATGTTGGACTTGAGGTCAGCTCCGGACAGTATCTTACGGCGTTCGCCGTAGATCACCTCCCGGTGGAGGTTGGCGACGTCGTCATACTCCACCAGGTGTTTGCGAATGTCGAAGTTGTGCCCCTCCACCTTGACCTGCGAGCTCTGGATAGCCCTGTTCACCAGAACGTTTTCGATAGGCATATCCTCATCCAGCCCCAGGCGGTCCATGACCCCCTTGATCCGGTCACCGCCAAAGCGACGCATCAGGTCATCCTCCAGGGAGACGTAGAAGCGGGAGCTGCCAGGGTCTCCCTGGCGGCCCGCCCTGCCCCTCAGCTGGTTGTCGATACGCCGGGCCTCGTGACGCCCGGTGCCCACGATGTGGAGCCCACCGAGGGCAACAACCCTATCGTGCTCCTCCTGCCACTCCTGCGGAGAGCGGTCATCCTGAGTACCGCCCAGCACGATGTCCGTACCGCGCCCGGCCATGTTGGTGGCCACGGTGACGGCTTGCACCCGGCCCGCCTGGGCGATGATGGTCGCCTCCTTCTCATGGAACTTGGCGTTCAATATCTCATGGGGAACACCCTGTCGCTTGAGTATCTCTCCAAGACGCTGGGAGCTCTCGATCGACGTGGTGCCGACCAGGACCGGGCGGCCCTGCTCATGGAGTTCGGCTATCGCCTCGGCCACTGCCTTGTATTTGGCCCGCTCGGTCTTGTAGACCATGTCCGAGAAGTTCTTCCGGACCATGGGCTTGTTGGTGGGAATGACCAACACGTCCAATTTGTAGATCTTCCAGAGCTCCTCGGCCTCGGTGGCGGCGGTACCGGTCATGCCGGCCAGCTTCCCATACAGACGGAAGTAGTTCTGCAACGTGATGGTTGCGTAGGTGATGCTCTCCCGGCGGACCTCCACTCCCTCCTTGGCCTCTATGGCCTGATGCAACCCCTCCGAAAAGCGCCTTCCGGGCATGAGGCGACCGGTGAACTCGTCCACGATGACCACCTCGCCGTCCTGGACCACGTACTCCTTGTCCCGCTCAAACAGGACCGTCGCCCTGAGGGCATTGTCGACGTAGTGGGTCAGGCCGGTGTTCTCCGGAGCGTACAGGTTGCTCACGTTGAGCCACTGCTCCATCTTGGAGATGCCCACGTCTGTGAGGGACACGGAGCGCGTCTTCTCATCGAGAGTGTAGTCCTCCTCACGGCTGAGCCGCACCGCGAGCCGAGCGGTGGTCTGGTAGAGCTTTGTGGGCTCCTGGGCGGGCCCGCTGATGATCAGCGGCGTCCGGGCCTCGTCGATGAGGATGTTGTCCACCTCATCGACGATGGCGAAGTGGAGGGGCCGCTGCGCCATCTGGGAGAAGTCCGCCACCATGTTGTCACGGAGATAGTCGAACCCGAACTCATTGTTCGTCCCGTAGGTGATGTCCGCCTGATACGCCTCCCGACGACTCACCGGCTGGAGGAACTCCAGGGCGGGGTTCGTCTGGTCTGCCTCCGGGTTGAAAAGGTACGCGGATTCGTGCTGGAGACACGCAACGGTCAGGCCCAGGAGGTGATAGATGGGGCCCATCCACTGGGCATCCCGTTTCGCCAGATAGTCGTTGACGGTGACAAGGTGGGTGCCCTTTCCCGTCAGCGCGTTCAGGTTGATGTGGAGGGTGGACACCAGCGTCTTGCCCTCACCCGTGGCCATCTCGGTGACCTTTCCCTGATGCAGGACAACGCCGGCCAGAAGCTGGGTGTCATAGTGGCGCTGGCCGATGGTCCGCCTGGCCGCCTCCCGCACGGCGGCGAAGGCCTCCGGCAGCAGGTCATCCAGGCTCTCGCCCCGCTCAAGTCGGGCACGGAACTCAGCCGTCTTCTCTCGGAGCGCCTCGTTGGAGAGAGGCTCCATAGAGGGCTCCAGAGCGTTGGTCCTCTCCACAAAGGGCCGGAACTCCTTGAGCGCACGCTCATTGGAGTCGCCAAAGAGCTTCAGGAGAGGGTTGAACATGACGACTGCTCTTCCTATTCAAACATAGCGCCGACGGAGAGGCCGTGGTGGATACGGTGAATGGCCTCTCCCAGGATCGGCGCGACGGACAGCACCGTCGTTTTGCCGTTGCGCTTGTTCTCGTCCACGGGCAGTGTATCGGTGACCACAAGCTCCTTAATGGGGCTGGCGGCAATACGCTCCGCTGCGTTCCCGGAGAGGACTCCATGGGTACAGCAGGCGTATACCTCCGTCACGCCGCGCTCCCTCAACGCGTCGATGGTGGAGAGCAGGGAGCCGCCCGTGGCGACCTCGTCGTCAATCATGACCGCTATTCGCCCCTCCACATCTCCTATCACATTCAACGTCTCCAGCTTGTCTTCGTTGCCCATCCGTCTCTTCTCGACGATGGCCAGCGGTGCCCCGATCCGCTCGGCCATGTTCCTTGCCCGTTTCGTCCCGCCGATGTCGACGGCAACAGCCACCGGCTTTTTCAACTCCTTGTCCACCATGTAGCGACTGAGGAGCGGCAGGGCGGTCAGCTCGTCGACGGGGATGCTGAAGAAGCCCTGTATCTGACCGGCGTGAAGGTCTATGGTCAACGCCCTGTCCGCACCCGCCGTGGTGATCAGGTCAGCCACCAGGCGAGCGGTGATGGGCACCCTGGGCTGGTCCTTCTTGTCGGTGCGGCCGTAGGCGTAGTACGGGATCACCGCCGTGATGCGGCCCGCCGAGGCGCGCTTGGCGGCGTCTATCATGATCAGCAGCTCCATGATGGCGTCGTTAACGGGTAGTGCGAAGGGCTGGACCAGGAACACGTCGCACTGGCGTATGTTCTCTCCAAACTGCACAAAGGTGTTGCCGTTGGCAAATTTGAACACATCGGCCTCGCCCAACGGAATGCCAAGGTAGTCGCAGATAGATCGGGCCAGGTCCGGGTGGGCGTTCCCGGTGAAGACTCTCATCTCCTCAAAGGGTGGCATGATGCCTCTTTCTCCCCTGTTCCGCCTGATTCAGAGCGGCTCCCCCTGGTTCTATCTTCCAGTATATTCCGGGGGCCGCTTCTCTCGGAAGGCCGCGAGCCCCTCTTTGTGATCCTCGGATGAAAGGGTGATGGTCTCGGCGGCGGCGGCCATCTGCATGGCCGTCTCCAGGTCAAACTCCAGCCCCTTGTACAGCATGAGCTTGGCGAGGCGCAGCGCGATAGGCGGCCCCTGGGCGATCTTGCGCGCCATCTCCATGGTGGCCGCTTCCAGCTCCTCTGCGTCCACCAGCCTGTTCAGCAGCCCGTGATGGTGCGCCTCCTGAGCCTCCATGAAGTCGCCGGTGAAGAGCAGCTCCGCCGCCTTGGCGACGCTCCCCAGCGCCTTCGCGTAGAGCCAGGTGCCGCCGTAGCCGGGGAACAGCCCTATGCGAACAAAGGCCACCATGAACCGGGCGTTGGGCGAGCCGATGCGTAGGTCGCAGGCGCAGGCCAGGTCGAACCCGGCGCCCACGGCCACGCCGTTCACCATGGCGATGGTGGGCTTCTCCATACGGTGGAGGCCCAGGATCATCCGCTGAGGCAGGCGGAAGTTGCGCCGTATCTCCTCTGCGGACCGCTCGCCCGCGTGTATCCCCTGCTCGCCGCCTCCAGCCAGGCCGCGGGTGTCCGCGCCGGAGCAGAAGCCGCGCCCGGCCCCGGTCAGCACCAGCACCCGCATGTCGTCGTCATCGGCCACGTCTTCGATGGCCGCCACAAGCTCATGCTCCATGCGGTCATTGACGGCGTTGAGCCGCTCTGGCCGGTTGAGCGTAATCCTGGCGATGTGCTCGTCTGTGTCCTTGTCCAGGATAAGCGTTTCGAAGTCGGACATCGCCACCTCTTTTGTAACTCCTCGCATAGAGAATTATAACATAGGCATCCAAAGCTGAGACGGGAGGCAGCGTGCTGCATAACTCCGAGGGCCAAACCCAGTGCCGGGGAGGATGGTTTACTATGAAAAGACCCAAATGTAGAGGTGTGGCATGCTCACCCTTTTCGGCTCTATCGCGGTATCAGTCATGATGGTCTCCTACTGGTTGGAGCCCCGGTCCAAATGGTTCGTTTTGCTCTTCGCAGGCGGCTCGGCGGCCACGGCACTCTATAGCGGACTCGTGGAGGCGTACCCGATCACCGTCATCGAGGCCGTATGGGCTCTCATAGCGCTACGGCGCTTCGTCAGCAAGCACCGGGCAACCCTGGTGAGTGACTGACGCTCCGCGACTCTATGGCGGCCCGCACCGAAATCAACCTGCGCACCCAATTCCAAACGCCCGCCCTTTTTGGTATACTCTGTCCGGCTTCCCCCGCTGAGGGGGATATTTTATGTAGGGGTCACCATGCCGGCATACGCCGTAATCGGCGCACAGTGGGGAGACGAGGGGAAGGGGAAGGTCGTTGATTTCCTGGCCGAGCGGGCACAGTATGTGGTCCGCTTCTCCGGGGGCAACAACGCCGGCCACACCGTTATCAACGAGCTGGGCAAGTTCGGCCTGCACCTGGTGCCCTCGGGGATCTTCTGGCCGCAGGTCACCTGCATCATCGGCAACGGCGTGGTGGTGGACCCGGATGTGCTGCTGGAGGAGATCGCGGGTCTCCAGAAGCGGGGCGTCGACACCTCCAGGCTCTACATCAGCGACCGCGCCCACCTGATCATGCCCTACCACGTTGCTCTGGACGCCCTTGAGGAGGGTGCCCGGGGAGAGCTGGCGCTCGGCACCACGGGCAAGGGGGTGGGCCCC
>JAPUKM010000122.1 GCA_027295645.1 Chloroflexota bacterium
TCTTCGCGCAGTGCATTGCGAAGATACGGGAGCGGCTTCCGGATTGTCGTGTGGAGGTGCTGATTCCCGACTTCGACCGCCGGGGCGGCCAGGCCGTACTCCGGGCGCGGCCGGGGGTGCTGAACCACACCATCGGGACGGTGCGGCGGGTCTTCCACGGCGTGCGGCCCAAGGGCGACTACGACTACTCGCTGGAGCTGCTCCGGCAGGCCAAGGAGCTGAGCCCTGAAACGCCGACCAAGTCCGGGATGATGGTGGGCCTGGGCGAGACCACGGAGGAGGTCCTCGAGACGATGGCCGACCTGCGGGCGGTGCGGTGCGACCTGCTCACTATAGGCCAGTACCTGCGGCCCACCGCAGACCATGTATCGGTCGCGAGGTTCTATACGCCACAGGAGTTCGAGGCGCTGCGCGATGAGGGTATGCGGATGGGGTTTAGGCACGTCGCCGCGGGGCCGCTGGTGCGGAGCTCCTATCACGCCGACGAGCAGTACGAGGCGGCGACCGCGGTGCCGGCGTAGCGTCCGCGCTGCGCCGCAGGCTGCCTGTTGCTTGTAGGCTACTCTTACAGCTATAATAAGACGGGCCTCAAGAGGGCTAACCGGAACTGAGCCTGGCATGCCATGAGGGAGGTATCGCATCCGTGACCTATATTGTCGCTGAACCCTGTGTTGATCTCAAAGACGGCGCTTGTATTGACGTGTGCCCGGTGGACTGCATCTACGGGCTGGACGATGCCGAGGAGAGGATCGTCTGGATCGCACCCGACGAATGTATCGACTGCGCGGCCTGCGAGCCGGTGTGTCCGGTAACGGCGATCTTCGCCGAGGAGGACACGCCGGACCAGTACAAGGACTGGATCCAGATTCACTACGACTATTTCACCGACAAGGACGCGGCAAAGGCCAAGGTTGACGAACTGAAGCCGGTCGAGGCGTAGGTGAGCTTCGGTCAGCGGGCGTCTCATCGTATGAACCGTTCGGCCCAGGGTTGGCTTTCCCCTGGGCCACGTTTTCAGGGGCGGAGGCCGTGAGAGCTAGCGGTACCGGTCCAGACGCATCTTGCTGTAGCCGTTGCCCGTCCGGCGATTGTAATCAGCCTTGATCTCAGCGTGGCGAGGGGAGTGCTCATACGCCTTGAAGTCCTCTTGGCTCTCCCATTCGCTGACGATAACGTAGTCGGTTGAATTGCCGATGGGCTGGAGCACCTCCACACCGACAAATCCCTTATGCGCACGCACCAGTTCGAGGAGTTCGTCCAGTTCCCGCTGGAACTGCTGTAGAAACTCCTCCTTGGGAGCGAGGCGCAGGTAGCTGACAACGGACAAAGCAAACCCTCTCTAGCCGCCGGCGCTCTCTGTGAGGATGCGTCGGAGCACGGTCTGGAGGACACCGCCGTTGCGGTAGTACTCCACCTCGACCGGTGTGTCGATGCGGACGATGGTGGTGAACAGCGTCTCCGCGCCGGCGTCTGAGCGGGCACGAACCAGGAACTCCTGGCCCGGCGTTAACCCCTGGGCAATGCCCTCAAAGTCATATGTTTCCCGACCGGTGAGGCCCAGGGTCGCCGCGTTTTCGCCAGGTTTAAACTGGAGGGGCAGGATGCCCATACCCACCAGGTTGCTACGGTGGATTCGCTCGTAGCTTTCCGAGATGACCGCCCTCACGCCTAACAGGTGGGGGCCCTTGGCGGCCCAGTCGCGGGAGCTTCCGGCTCCGTACTCTTTTCCGGTGATGACCACGAGGGGAACGCCCTCATCGATATACTGAGCTGAGGCGTCGTAGATGCGCATCTCCTTGTTGCTCGGGATATGGAGCGTCCAGTCGCCCTCTCTGTCGGGGGTCAGTCCGTTGCGGAGGCGGATGTTGCCGAATGTGCCGCGGACCATGACGTCATGGTTGCCACGACGAGCGCCGTAGGTGTTGAATTCGGAGCGCTCCACGCCGTGATCCATGAGGAGCTGGCCTGCGGGAGTGGCGGCGGGGATGGCCCCCGCC
Source organism: Chloroflexota bacterium (assembly GCA_027295645.1). Classification (GTDB taxonomy): domain Bacteria; phylum Chloroflexota; class Dehalococcoidia; order Lucifugimonadales; family JAPUKM01; genus JAPUKM01. The sequence goes on from JAPUKM010000122.1 coordinate 1,998, forward strand.
GGGGAGATATGGTCGGTAGTGACGGAGTCGCCGAGCAGCACCAGCACGCGCGCACCGAGGATGTCCTCAAGGGGTGGCGGCTCCGGCGGAAGGTCCTGGAAGAAGGGCGGCTCCTGGACATAGGTGGAGTCGGTGTCCCATGCGTAGAGGTCGCCCTGGGGCACGGGCAGGTTCCGCCACTCCTCATCGCCGTCGAACACCTCGCTGTAGCGGGAGGTGAACATCTCCGGGACGAGGGACTGGGTGACCGTGGTGCTGATCTGCTCCTGGGAGGGCCAGATATCCCGAAGGTGGACCGGCTGGCCGTTGGCATCGTGGCCCAGGGGGTCGTGCTCCAGGTCTATGTCCATGCGCCCGGCGATGGCGTAGGCGACCACCAGCATGGGTGAGGCCAGGTAGTTGGCCTTGACCTGGGCGTGGATGCGCCCCTCAAAGTTGCGGTTGCCGCTGAGGACGGCGACCGCTACCAGATTATGGTCGGTCACGGCCTGGGCGATGGCGTCTGGGAGCGGGCCGCTGTTGCCGATGCAGGTGGTGCATCCGTAGCCGACGGTGTGGAAGCCGAGGGTCTCCAGGAACGGTGTGAGGCCTGAGCCGTCCAGGTAGTCCGTGACGACGCGTGAGCCGGGGGCCATGCTGGTCTTCACCCAGGGCTTTCTGGTTAGCCCGCGCTCGACTGCGTTCTTGGCCAGAAGTCCGGCGCCGACCATGACCGAGGGGTTGGAGGTGTTGGTACAGCTGGTGATGGCGGCGATGACGACGGAGCCGTGGGCAAGCTGCACCTCTTCGCCGTCCAGGTCCACTACTACTGCTGTACTTCGAGCGGGGCTTGTACGAGCAGAGGCCTCGGCGGAGTGTCCACCCTCGTCGTTCCACCGCTCAAGGGACTCGCCGTTGGGCCCAGGCGTCTCGGCGGCAATCTGCTCCCCGAAGGCGTCCAGGAAGTTCTGCTTCACCTGGGCCAGCAAGACCCGGTCCTGGGGGCGCTTTGGCCCCGCGAGGGCCGGCTCAACGGTGCTCATGTCAAGTGTGAGGGTGTCGCTGTACTGGGGGTCGGGGGTATCGTCGGTGCGGAAGAGGCTCTGGGCCTTGGCGTACCGCTCGACCAGGTCGACCTGCGCCGGGTCGCGGCCGGTGTTGCGCAGGTAGCGGAGGGTCTCCTGGTCGGTGGGGAAGAGGCCGGCGGTGGCGCCGTACTCCGGGGCCATGTTGGCGATGGTGGCGCGGTCGGCCAGGGGGAGGTTGGAGAGGCCCCGGCCGTAGAACTCCACGAACTTCTCCACGACTCCCTTTTTGCGCAGCATCTCGGTGATGGCGAGGACCAGGTCGGTGGCGGTGGTGCCCTCCTTGAGGGCGCCCGTCAGCTTCACGCCGACCACCTCCGGCATGAGCATGTAGTAGGGCTGGCCGAGGAGGACGGCCTCGGCCTCGATGCCGCCGACGCCCCAGCCCAGGACACTGAGGCCGTTGACCATGGTGGTGTGAGAGTCCGTGCCGATGAGGGTGTCTGGGAATGCCACCCGCTCGCCATCCGTGGTCCTGGTGGCCACGACGCTGGCCAGGTACTCCAGGTTTATTTGGTGCACGATGCCGTTGCCCGGTGGGATGACCCTGAAGTTCTGGAAGGCGGACTGTGCCCAGCGGAGCAGGGCATATCGCTCACGGTTACGCTCGTATTCCTTTTCGACGTTGAGCATGAAGGAGTACTGTGTGCCGAAGTGGTCGACCTGCACCGAGTGGTCGATGACCAGGTCGGCAGGCACGATGGGGTTGATCCGTTTTGGGTCACCGCCGGCGCGGTACACGGCGGAGCGGAGGGCGGCCAGGTCAACGACGGCGGGCACGCCGGTGAAGTCCTGGAGGATCACCCGTGCGGGCATGAAGGGTATCTCACGGGTCGGC
>JAPUKM010000123.1 GCA_027295645.1 Chloroflexota bacterium
TCTACTTACCGAAAGGCCAGATCTGGCAAGTTCCACCGGTGTCTCACCTCGCCAGGGGTACCTGGTAGACTCGAACCCCGGTAGTTAAACTCTAGGATTCCCATAGCCCATTAATAAATTGAGCAAGAGCTTCGCCTATGCTCGCGCGGACTCGGCATTCCTCGCATTATCACGATGGGCGCCACGACTCTTGGATAGTGGAGCAATCGGAAAGGCCAAAATATCCCAAGCTAGTCTAGGCCCTGGCGCTGCGACATACAATAACAAGCGAGCCTGTCGAACCATACGAGTGGAGTGGAGTAGGGGTATGGTCTTAGATTCTTGGCTTCACTCAGAATGACATACGCTGGCTGTCATTCTGATGTCTTCAACGCAACCCGGGGGAAAAGGCCCACCATTTCCCCCATTCCCTGCCTGCGTCTGTCCCGTAGAGGTGATACAATTCACAATACACGCAGCGTAGAGGGGGGAGAGCCATGATAAATCTTCGCATTCCGGGCCCAACGCCGATTCCCGAGCAGGTGCTGGAGGCCTCCAGCCGCCAGATGATCAACCACCGCGGCCCGGAGTTCAAGGAGATCCTCCTCCGCACCACCAAGCAGCTTCAGGAGCTGTTCGTCACCACAAACGACCTCCTGATTCTCACCGCCTCCGGCACCGGCGCCATGGAGGCCGCCGTGGTCAACACACTATCGCCGGGAGACCGGGTGCTGGTCATCTCCATCGGCGTGTTCGGAGAGCGGCTCGCCCAACTTCCGAGGACCTACGGGGCGGACGTCCAGGTGCTGTCGGTGGAGTACGGCAAGGCTGTCGACCCGGAGGAGGTGCGCAAGGCGCTCCAGGCGGACCCCGCCATCAAGACTGTGCTCATCACCCACAACGAGACCTCCACCGGAGTGACCAACGACCTGGAGTCCGTGGCCAAAATTGTCAAGGGTGAGTTCGACAAGCTGCTTATCGTGGACGCCGTCAGCAGCATCGGCTCCATCGCCTGTCCCGTGGACGAATGGAAGCTGGATGTGGTGGCCAGCGGCTCTCAGAAGGGCTGGATGTCGCCGCCGGGGCTGGCGTTCGTCAGCATGAGCCCAACGGCCTGGCGGGCGTCCGAGAAGGCCACCATGCCGCGCTTCTACTTTGACCTGGCCGCGGCCAAGAAATACCTGGAGCGGGGCCAGAACCCCTGGACGCCCGCGATCTCTGTCTTCTACGCCCTGGACGCCGCGCTGCCGATGATGCTGGAAGAGGGCCTTCAAAATATCTTCGACCGCCACGCCCGCCTTGCCCGGATGGCCCGCGACGGTGCGAAAGAGCTGGGGCTGACCCTCTTCGCCGACGAGGCGGTGGCCTCCAACACGGTGACCTCGGTCAATGCCCCCGAGGGCGTCGACGTCGCACAGCTTCTGAACCTCCTGAGGACCGAGTACGACGTGGTACTGGCAGGCGGCCAGGGCAGCATGCAGGGATCGCTCTTCCGCTTCGGGCACCTGGGCTACTGCTCGGAAGAGGATATCGAGCAGTGTCTTGACGCCCTGAAGTCCGCGCTCCCCAGGGTCGGCTATACGTTCGCCCACGCAAAGGCCTAGAGGTACCGATGCCGCGAGTGCTCGTCGCCGACCCCATAGCCCAGGAGGGCATCGACCTCCTGAAGAACACCGTCGACGTGGAGGTGCGTACCAAGCTGCCCCTCGCGGAGCTCATCGGCATCGTGCCTGAGTACGATGGCCTGGTAGTGCGCAGCGAGACCAAGGTCACCGGCGAGGTGATCGCGGCGGGCAAGCGGCTCCAGGTGATCGGCCGGGCCGGCGTTGGCGTGGACAACATCGACCTGGAGGCGGCGACCCTCCATGGGATCACGGTGGTCAACGCACCCATGGGCAACACCATAGCGGCCACGGAGCACGCCATCGCCATGCTGCTGGCCCTGGCCAGGCACATCCCACAGGCCGACTCATCCCTCAAGGGCGGTGAGTGGCGTCGGGCCGATTTCATGGGCACCGAGGTGCGCAATAAGACGCTGGGGATAGTCGGCCTGGGACGCGTCGGCTCCGAGGTGGCGCGGAGGGCGGCCGCCTTCAGCATGCGCCTGCTCGGATACGACCCCTTTATATCGCCCGAATACGCCCGCCACCTGGGGGTGGAGCTGGTCTCCCTGGCCAGGCTGTTCAAGGAGTCCGACTTCATCACGCTGCACACCCCAATGACGGAGGCCACCAGGCACCTGATAGGCCGGCGGGAGATGGCGAAGATGAAGCCGGACGTCCGGCTGATCAACGTCGCCAGGGGAGGGCTGATCGATGAGACGGCCCTGCTCGCGGCGCTGGAGGACGGCACCATAGCCGGCGCGGCGCTGGATGTCTTCTCAAAGGAGCCGCCCGGAGAGTCGCCGTTGCTGCAGCACCCACGGGTCGTTGCCACGCCCCATCTGGGCGCCTCCACGGTCGAGGCCCAGGCGGAGGTGTCCTGCGAGGTCGCTGGGCAGGTGCTGGATGTCCTGGCGGGCCGACCGGCCAGATCAACGGTCAACATGCCGTTCATGCCGCCGGAGGTCCACGCCGTGGTCGCCCCGTACCTGGAGACGGCCGGCATCGTCGGCAAGATAGCGGTCCAGCTCTCCGAGGGCCAGTTTGACTCCCTCACCCTCCGCTACCAGGGCGAGATCGCCAACCACGACACGTCCATGCTCAAGGCCGCCACTCTGGTGGGTCTCCTGGGCCCGGTCACGGAGGAGCGGCTCAACCTGGTCAACGCGGGCGTTATCGCCAGCCAGAGAGGGCTGCGGGTCGTCGAGGAGAAGGACCCCAGCCCCGGCGAGTACGCCTCGCTGATCACCGTGGAGCTACGCACATCCGAGGGGGAGACGTCCATCGGCGGCACCCTGCTACGCAGCGACACGCACATCGTCCAGGTGAACGGCAACTGGCTGGACATGGTCCCCCAGGGGGCCTACCTGCTGTTCATAGAGCACCAGGACCGGCCCGGCATGATCGGCGCGCTGGGGACCATCACCGGCAACAACGACATCAACATAAGCTTCATGGCCGTGGGACGGCAGGCACCCCGCGGCAATGCCGTGATGGTGGTGGGACTGGACGACCCGATGCCGGACGAAGCGCTGGCAGAGGTCAAGACAACCCTCCACATCGCCACCGCCAAGCTGGTCAAGCTGTAGGGGCGGAGCCACCGCCCGGCTGGTCAAGCCGTAAGGGGAGAAACCATGGCGGACGGACCACTTGCGGGCAAGGTTGCTATCGTAACGGGTGCCGGGAGCACCATCGGCATAGGCCGCGTCATGACGCTGGCCCTGGTGGGAGCCGGGGCGCGCGTGACGATGACGGACATCAACAAGGAGACGCTGGAGGAGAGCGCGAACGTCGCCCGTGAGATCGGTGGCGACGACTCCGTCCTGGAGGTGGTCGCGGACGTCTCCGACCCGGACGACGCCGAGATGACGGTGAGCAGGACGGTCTCCGAGCTGGGAGGCCTCCACATCCTGGTGAACAACGCCGGTACAAACCCGCTGAACCTCGGCTTCAGCTCGGCTCTTCGGGACAGCTTCTGGGAGACCTCGCCAGAGGCCTGGAGCAAGGTGGTGGCCGTCAACTTCGGGGGGCCGTTCTTCATGGCCCGTGCAGCGGTCGGACACCTGATGGCGCAGGGGTGGGGGCGCATCATCGGCGTCACCACAAGCGTCGACACCATGATACGAAAGGGACTGTTCCCCTATGGACCGTCCAAGGCGGGACATGAGGCGCTGGTCGCCATCATGGCGCAGGAGCTTGAGGGCACCGGCGTGACGGCGAACGTCCTTGTCCCCGGAGGGCAGGCCAACACCAACCTGCTTCCGTCAGACCCGGAGCTCGACAGGAGCGCGCTCATACAGCCGGAGGTGATGCAGTCGCCGGTCGTCTGGCTTGCTTCGGACGCCTCTGACGGCATCAACGGCCTGCGCTTCATCGCCCAGCGGTGGGACGAGAGCCTGCCGATCGAGCAGCGGATCGAAAAGGCGAGCGCACCGGTCGCCTGGCCGCAGCTTGGCAGCCAGGCCGTCCAGCCTGACCTTACTACTCTTCCAGAAGGTGGAATACCAGGCCGGTAGGTATCTTGGGATAGAAGTAGGTTGACTTCGGGGGCAGCCGCACGCCCGCCGAGACCAGCGTCTCAAACAGGTCCATGGGCATGGGCCGGAGGAAGAAGGCCAACTGCTGCTCCCCACCGGACACCCGCTCCCAGGCCTCGCGGGGATCGTGGGTGTACGAAATGTGCCGCTCGGCCTCCGAGCCCAGCACCCGGTTCAGCACCTCCTGGTGCAAAGCATGACCCTCAAAGCGGCGCAACGCCTCAGCCGCGGAGGCGGCTCCTCCGACGCCCTCCTCCGCCGGCAGCGACAGCATCAGCGGAGCCTCGTCACCAGGCCCCAGCAGCCCCAGGACAGGCGTCGTCTCGCTGTGCCTGGCCACCGCGCTCTCCAGCGCCTCCGCACTGGCGGGCGGCTCGGGAAACGGCGTTGCCCGGAACACCTCCAGCAGGCGGCTGCGCAGGGTCGCCAACGTGGACAGGGCCAGGCCGCCCACCATGCGGTGATAGGACTGCACCAGCAGCCCCGGGTCGGCGAAGTCGATGAGTGCCATCATCACGTAGTTGCACGCCTCTTCACCAGACCAGCTTCCGGCCTGGTCACGAAGCCGGTCCCGATACGTCAGGGCGGTCTCGTACCGGTGGTGGCCGTCGGCGATGAACAGGGGGGCATCCCGCAGCTCATCGCGCACGGCATCGATAAGATCGGGGCCATCGGCCACCCATAGGGTCAGGTGCTGGTCACGCTCATAGGCGCCGTCGAACACCGGGGGCCGCTTGGCGACATCCTGAATAGCGGCGGCTATCCGCCGCTCCGGCCCCTGGCGATACAGGACCATCACCGGACTGAAGTTGGCCCGGCTCGCCTCCATGAGGGCCAGCCGGTCGGCCTTATCGGCGGACCGGGTCTCCTCGTGGGGCAGCACGATGCCACGGTCAAGCTCCTCCAGGCGGACCCTGGCCCCGATGCCCCAGCGCTCCATGGTGCGGCCCCTGCCATCAGAGAACCGGTGACGGTGGAGGTACAGGCTGGGGCCGGGCTCCTTCGCCAACACACCCTCCCACTGCCAGGAGGCGAACGCCTCAGCGGCACGGGTGTAGATACTGGAGCCGCCGCTGTCCTCCTCAAGCGCCATGCCCCGCTCCAGGCGCACGGCGTTGTAGGGGGTCCGGCGGTGCAGCTCCCGCTGGAGCTCCTCCGGGATTATGTCGAAGGGTGGACACAGCACATCGCTCAGCGACCCGACCACATCGGGGGAGTAGCGAAGGCCTGCGAATGGACGGACATCTGCCACGGTGGAGATCAGTATACTCACTGCGGTTGTGCCCTGCTATACTCTGGCACAGAAAGAGACCGGATACTACGCATGGCTGATCCAGCAACCACCCGGCGGGTGAACGAGCTCCGGAGGGAGATCAACAACCACAACTACCGCTACCACGTCCTGGACAGCCCGGTTGTCAGCGACGCCCAGTATGACGCCCTGATGACGGAGCTCCAGGAGATGGAGGAGCGGTATCCCGACCTGGTCACGTCGGACTCCCCCACCCAGCGGGTCGGCGCGCCTCCCGCCGAGGGTTTCGCCACCGTGGAGCACCCGGTGCCGCTCCTCAGCCTCGCCAACGCCTTCGACGGCACGCAGCTGGCCGCATGGCACAAGCGGGTGCAGAACCTCCTTGAAGGGGCGTCCTTTGACCTGGTGTGCGAGCTGAAGATCGACGGCCTCGCGATAGCCCT
>JAPUKM010000124.1 GCA_027295645.1 Chloroflexota bacterium
GCCCAAAAAGATAGAGATGTACCAGATCGGCGGATAAGGCCTGTGCTATCATGATGGGACGGCGCCGCCGTCCCATTTGCTTGCTAGGAATACGGACGCACATGAGCATGCTGAAGGATGCTCAGAGCCACCTCACTAAGCCACGGGGATAATTTAGATGATCCACATCTACACTGACGGCTCGTGCCTGGGCAACCCCGGACCGGGTGGCTGGGCGGCGATCATCAAGGAGAACGGCGGCAAGAAACGGCTCGGCGGACGTGAAGATGACACCACCAACAACCGTATGGAGATCCTGGCCGTCATCAAGGGCCTACAGGCCACACCCAGCCACTCTGAGGTAACGGTCTTCAGCGACAGCCAGTACGTGGTCAACACCATGACCAAGGGCTGGAAGCGCAAGGCCAACCAGGACCTGTGGGCTGCGCTGGACACGGCCGTCAAGGAGCGACGCGTCACCTGGAAGTGGGTCCGCGGCCACGCAGGGAACCCGGGCAACGAGGAGGCCGATGCCCTGGCCAACCAGCAGATAGGCGCGCCGCCGGAGAGCAAGGAAACCCTTCCCCACCTGGACCAGCAGGGCCACGCCCGCATGGTAGACGTCGGCGGCAAAGAGCCCACCGCTCGGGAGGCGGTGGCCATGGGTTCCGTTCACATGAAGCCGGAGACCCTCCGGCTCATCACGCAGGGACAGGTCCAGAAAGGGGACGTCCTCTCCGTGGCCCGCGTCGCCGGAGTCATGGCCGCAAAGCGCACTTCAGAGCTCATTCCGCTGTGCCACCCCATCCCGCTGGACCAGGTCACCGTGGACCTGGAGCCGAACGCCGCCGCCCGCGCCGTGCACATCACCGCCACCGCACGCACCACCGCCAAGACCGGGGTGGAGATGGAGGCGATGACCGCCGTCGCCGTCGCGGCCCTCACCGTTTACGATATGTGCAAAAGCGTAGACCGAGGCATCAGGGTAGAGGCCATACGCCTGGTCAGCAAGCGTGGCGGTAAGAGCGGCGATATCGTCTTGGAGTAGCCTGGGCGGAGATAGCCGCAGGCGTACACCGTATCGACGGTCTCAGGGGAGGACGGGAACATAGGCTGGGGTACGGGGACGGGAATACAAAAAGGTTTGACACCCGTTTTGTCTGAAGATAACATGAGATTGCCTATGGGAGCCATGAGCCGTCCGGCCTCGGCTCTCTAGTGGCAACGTAGCTCAGCGGCAGAGCGGGGTCTTCATAAGGCCTAGGTCCTCGGTTCGAATCCGAGCGTTGCCACACACAGTCGATCGGAGGCGGAGCACGGGGGCGGTTAGCTCAGTTGGTTAGAGCGCCTGCTTCACACGCAGGAGGTCACTGGTTCAAGTCCAGTATCGCCCACCATAGAAGAGCACTCAACCCCAGTACCGTGGTCATTATGCCGAAGTGGCGGAACGGCAGACGCGCTACGTTCAGGGCGTAGTGCCCGCAAGGGCGTGGGAGTTCAAATCTCCCCTTCGGCACGTGCTTTTTGCTATGATGGTATTGGACTTCGTGCGCTTGTAGCTCAGTGGATAGAGCGCAGGGTTGCGGACCCTGAGGTCGCGGGTTCGAGTCCCGCCAAGCGTACCACCCCTCTTCTCGTGATGGTTCTGCCCCAAGGTTGCCTGGGAAACACTACTCTCGGGATCGTGGTTCTATTGCGACCGCACGTTTGCGGTCCAGCCAGTCCCGGACCTCGTCGCCCAGGAGTGCGGAACTCAATACCGTCACACTCAGCGCCAACCCAGGGAAGATGGTGGCCCACGGAGCGGCTTCGAAATACTGGCGCGCCCCCTCTTGGAGCATCCTGCCCCAAGAGGGAAAGGGTGGTGGCACTCCCAGGCCTATGAAGCTGAGAGCCGTCTCCGCTACTACGGCAGCGCCGAAATATCCAGTCACTTGAGCCAGGACAGGAGGAAAGCTGTTGGGGAGCAGGTGTCTCCAGATAATCCGGAAGGAGCTTGCGCCAACCGCCCTGGCCGCCTCTACATATGTGTCTCCCTTGATTGAGAGCACGCTCGCCCGGGCTAGACGGGCGATCTGGGGAGCGAGGGCTAGAGCAATGGCGATGGCAACCGCAATGGTAGAGGGCCCCAGAGCAACAGCCATGATGAGGGCCAGAACAAGAATTGGGAAACCGAGCAGGACGTCTATTATCCTCTGTATCAGCAGGTCAGGCTTGCCTCCCCAGTAGGCTGAAAGCGCACCAATAGATATTCCAGGGACGGCCGCCATAACCACAGCAGCGAACCCCACCAATAGAGACACACGAGCTCCATGCACCACCCGACTGAAGATGTCACGCCCAAAGCCATCCGTTCCGAAGTAGTGCTCAGCACCCGGTGGTTTGAGCCGTTGAGACACGTCCTGAACGAGCGGATCGTGCGTTGCGACCACATCTGCCAGAAGCGCCGCGGAAATCACCAGGAGGAGCGCCGTGATGGCGAGCGCGGCGAGAGGCCTGGCCCGTGTCAGCGGCCAGATTCCTCCCAGGAACCTGATCAACTTCCGAGGCTGCGGATTGTGCCGGTCATAGTGACTCATGTTTACTCTGTACCTGGGCAACGCTATCAGTGACCTGCATCAACGGAGTAGGAGACCCGTGGGTCGATGACCCTGTAGAGCATGTCCACCACGAGATTGACCACGAGCGAGAGAACCACCAGAAGTGTGGCCAGGGTCTGGATGACCGGATAGTCCCTGCTGATGGCCGCCCGGACAAGCCCCCTGCCGATGCCAGGCAGCCCAAAGATGGTCTCAAGGATGAGCGCACCACTGATCAACATACCGATCTGAAGGCCCACCATGGTCACGGAGGGGATCAGCGCGTTGGGCAGCACGTGCCGCAGCACGACTACGTATCCGGGCAATCCCTTGCTGCGCGCCGTTGTGACGTACGCCTGGTTGAAAGATTCTAGCGCGCTGGATCGGGTTACTCGAACAAGATGAGAGCTGTACTCCCAGGCCAGAATCAGAGTGGGCCAAGCCATCACCTGTAGGTGGCTCCACGGGTCGGTCCAGGGCGCATCGTAGATGATTGGGGGAGACCACCGGAAGAGAAGCAGAAGGCCTAACAGGACTAAGAGGGCGATCCAAAGGTGCGGGAGGGCCAGACCGCCAAGGGTTGCTACTCGAACGAGGCGGTCAGGCCAGCGGTCCTTCCAAGTGGCGGCGAGCAGACCCAGAGGCACCGAAACAACAATGGATAGAAGGATAGTGTAGCCCGTGAGGAGCAGGGTCACCGGAAGCTGACGACCTATCATGGAGCCAATTGCCTCCTGGCTCTCCAGTGAGCGGCCACCAAACTCTCCGTTAACCATGCTCCAAAGCCATCGGCCGTACTGAATGTGAAGAGAGTCGTTTAGGCCAAGCTCCTCCCGCAGGGTTTCCCTCACCTCGGGGTTCACAGCCACGTCTCCGGATATGACCAGTGTGATGTCGCCAGGTAGCACTCGCATGACCAGGAAGATGACGGTAGAGGCAGCCAGCACGGTCGGAACGATGAGTGCGAGTCTCCAAGCTATGTATCTGTACATCTCATTCAGTTTGAGCGCCGCCTCTACGCCCTGTCCAGCCAAACTGTGGCGAAGTCGGTGTGGGTGTGTGCGTCTTCGGTTGGGATGACCAAACCATTGACATGGGTGCGGTATGGCACAACATTGATAGATTCAGCGATGGGTATCACGTAAGTTTGCTCGACGATCAGGTACCGATCTATCTCTCGCCAGAGCTCAACCCTCTGGTTGAACGTCAGGGCCTCCCGCAACCGTCGGTACAGGTCTTCCACTCTCGCGTCGTCATGTTTGGCATAGGCATCGGGACTGCTGCTGTAACGACCATAGACCGATTCCGTCCCCTCCGGTATAGGCGACGGCGTGAGGCGTCCCTCTTGGCTGTCGTAATCCAGACTCACCCGCGCCCTATTCCACTCCCCCTCATCAACTATCTGAAGCCGGAGGTTGATGCCAAGTCCTGCAAGTTGAGCTTTGAGAAACTCGCAGGGGATGGTATTGAGGCCACGGCAGAGATGGCCCATGGAGAAGCCCTCGGCGTATCCGGCATCAGCCAATAGCTGCTGCGCTTCAGCCCGCTTCTGCTGTAGCTCTCCTGCGTCAAACTTCGGCCAGTTGATGAAGTGCCTGGGGATCGGGATGTTGGGTGGCCCCAGATCGGGAGAGGTCCAACCGAACCCGCCCAGCGCTGAGGGAATGGAGGCCCGCTTGTCGATCCAGAGTGCAATAGCCCTACGCACATTTGGGTCCTGCCATGGACCTGCCTTCAGAACGTTGAATGCAAGACGAAAGTTGCCACCCTCCATCTCCGCGAAAAAGACATCATCACCCAGGTCTCGGACATACCCTTCCTTCCGTTCAGCCGTGAGGTAGTGTGCTTGACCACGCGCTCCACCGTCCAACCGGCCGCTGCGGAAGGCAACATCCATTGCGAACGGGTCGGGTATCATCACATAGTCAATGCCCTCCAGGTAGGGAAGCATGCCCCCCAGGGCCTCCTCCCAGTAGCGGTCAAAGCGGCGTATGCTGATCACGCTTCCCCGTGCATAGCTGTCCAGCGTGAACGGCCCCAGCCCAACGAGGTCAACATCAAGGGGGTTGACGCTCACGTCCCCCTGCTTGATCTGCGGCTGCATCAGGTGGCGGGGATGGGCTATCTTGAACCGCGGATTGGCCAGAACGTCCAGAAAATGGGGGTTGCGGTGACTGAAGGTGACACGTAGCCGGTCATGCTCAAGCACCTCCACCCTCTCGATATCACCCAGTTCGCCTTTGAAGTATGCGGGGGCACGGACATTGTCGCCCACTGTAGCTCCGAACTGCGCAAGCTCTAACCAAAACCTGGCGTCTTCAGCGGTAAACAGGGTCCCGTCATGCCAGTGAACATCGTCACGAATGGTGAATGTCCATTCCGTGAAGCCTGGATTGGTCGTCCAGCTTGAAGCGAGATAAGGACACACCGCGTACATGTTTTCGCGGCAGCGCATCACCAGATTGCCGGGCCCAAACAGTGCTCCAGCGATGTGGTGCAGAGCAATACTGCTTGTCCGGAGGGGGTCAAAGCCGGCTGGAGGATCACCTCGATTAGCGAGCACGAGAATGCCGCCGTATTTTGCTCCACGCTCATCAGGAGAGGGAGTGGCAGGGGCATCTACGGGTGTAGGAGTCGCCTGTGCATCCGGGGTCGTTGTCGCCTGAGAGCCAGGAGTAGGCTCTTGATCTTGAGCGGGCGGCGGCTCGGACTCTCCTGTACACGAAAGCGTCAGGCATCCAACTACAACGAGAATGAGAAGTATCGGCGACCTCACGATATACTCTCCAGGACTTATCCAATCAAGGGACAATAACATTGTGCCAGTCCCCACCACACGATTGCAAACGGGTGTCACGTTCTGTATATTCGCTTCGACATGTTCTCCGCATAGGAGATTGGGACTCGAAGCGATTGACCTCCAGGTTACCCGGTGCTCTAATATAGCTGAATCGCGGGCGATTAGCTCAGCTGGTTAGAGCGCCTGCTTTACACGCAGGAGGCCGGAGGTTCGAGTCCTCCATCGCCCACATAACGAGGCTCCTGTTACTTGGATTGATATGAACCAGCTCACGTATACGGTGCTGCCGACCGCTCTGGGCTGGGTGGGCATAGTGGCTTCGCCCAGAGGCATTC
>JAPUKM010000125.1 GCA_027295645.1 Chloroflexota bacterium
TTCTCCACCATGTCCACCCGGCCGATGCCGATGATGCCGCCGACCTGGTTCAGATAGCCGAACAGCGCCAGCGGCGACTCTTGCATCGTGCCGTCCTGCGGGTTGGCCACCCGCACGGGGATGCCCCTGTCGAAGGCGATAGTAAGCTCCGTCTCCCGGTTGGGCGCTCGGCGCGGGGAGCGGGTCATCTGGAACATGCTCTCCCGGGGCCGCCGCTGGGGGTCCTCCAGCTCCCCCGCCTCATAGCTGATGTGCATGAGGTTGGGGTCGCTGCTCCACGGCTTGCGCCGGGTCGCCTTGACCGGGATGCCATGGCGCTTGGCATAGCGCAGGAGGTCCGGGCGGCCCTGGAACCGGGCAAGGAACTCCGGGTCCCGCCACGGCGCAATGATCTCCACCTCCGGCGCCAGGGCGTGGTAGGTGAACTCGAAGCGCACCTGGTCGTTGCCCTTGCCCGTCGAGCCGTGGGCCAGGGCGTCCGCCCCGTCCCGCAGGGCCACGTTGGCCTGGGCCTGCGCCGTGAGGGGGCGGGCCAGGGAGGTGCCCAGCAGGTAGGTGCCCTCGTAGACGGCGTTCGCCTGCACCGCCGGGAAGATGAAGTCGGTGACAAACTCCTCCCGCAGGTCCTGGACGTACACCTTGGCGGCGCCGATCTCGTGGGCCCGGCGCTGCAATACCTCCATATCCTCCGCCTGCCCCAGGTCGGCGGTGAAGGTGGCCACCTGGTGCCCCCGGCTCACAAGCCAGTGGAGGATCACCGCGGTGTCCAGCCCGCCGCTGTAGGCCAGGACGATCTTCTTTGTTGGATCAGGCATGGTGAGGTCTCTAGTAACGTTCGGTCGGAAAAATCCGCCGACCAATTATCCCACAAAACGACTGCAATAGGTGTCACCCCGAGTCCCGGCCATCGGGACGAAGGGTCTGGGGTGGCCGGGACATTACACCGCCTTCTGCAGCCCCCGCACCAGCCGCTCCACTCCCAGGTCGATCTCCTCCCTGCTCACGGTGAGCGGAGGGTACATGCGAATGGCGTTGGGCCGCACGGGGTTCAGCAACAGCCCCTCCTCGTTGCAGGCGGAGACCACCTTTGCCGAGACGTCGCTGCTAAACTCCACCGCCAGGAGAAGGCCCATGCCCCGCACGTCGACGATCGACGGATCGTGGGAGCGTAGCCCCTCAAGCTGCTGCTTCAGGTAGGCCCCGGACTCCGCGGCGCGAGCGGGGATGTCGTTGTCGACCATGTACTTGGTGGATGCGTAGGCCGCGGCACAGGCGAGCACATTACCCCCAAACGTAGAACCGTGGTCGCCCGGCTCCAGCACGCAATACTGCTCCTTTGCCATGAACGCGCCTATGGGCACGCCGCCGCCGAGCGCCTTGGCCAGCGACATCACGTCCGGCTCAACGCCGAGCGCCTCGTACCCGAAGAGCGTGCCCAGACGCCCGAATCCGGTCTGTACCTCGTCGAAGATCAGCAGGAGCCCCTGCTCGTCGCACCACTCCCGCACCGCCTTCAGGTAGCCCTCCGACGGCATGATCACCCCGGCCTCGCCCTGGACGGGCTCCAGCATGACCGCGCAGGTCCTGTCCGTGGTGGCCTTGCGGATCGCCTCCAGGTCGTTGTACTCCACGTTCACGAACCCCTCGGGCAGCGGCTTCCAGGTCTCCTGGTAGTGGGGCTGGCCCGTGGCGGCCACCATGGCGAGGGTGCGGCCGTGGAACGAGTTGAGCGCCGTGATCACCTCGTACGCGCCGTTGCGGAACAGGCGGCCGTACTTCCGAGCCAGCTTCACCGCACCCTCGTTGGCCTCGGCGCCGCTGTTGCAGAAGAAGACGCGGTCCATGCAGCTCTGCTCCGCCAGGAGCTGCGCCAGCTGTAGCTGGGGAACGGTGTAGAACTGGTTGGAGGTCTGCAGCAGCGTCCCCGCCTGCTCCCGGATGGCGGCCACAATGGCCGGGTGGGAGTGGCCCAGGTTGTTCACCGCCCAGCCGGCGGTGAAGTCCAGGTACTCCTTCCCGTCCTCGTCCCAGACCTTCGTGCCCTGCCCACGGACGATCACCACGGGCTGGCGACGCACGGTCTGCATATAGTATTTGGCCTCTACCTCGCGCCATGTGCTCACTGCTGCTTCTCCTCTTCAACCTGCTCCAGGAGATCACGGAGCGCCTCCTCCAGATTGGAGAATCCCTCCTGTACTCCGGCCAGCGCCTCCTGAATACGCCTGATCTCCTCCTCGATTGCGGTTGGCTCCTCTCCGGGCACCGGCGGACCGGCGGGCGGTTCGCCCACCAGCGCGGCGATCGCCTCGTCAAGGGTGGACTCCATGACCACCTTCTTGGAGGAGGCCAGGATCACCTGTTTCAGCTCCGGAAACCGCACGTTGGCCGATTGAAGATACAGGGGCTCCACGTACAGGATAGACTTCTCGATCGGCACCACCAACAGATTACCCCGAATACACCTGGCCTCGCCACTGCACAGCAGCGCGAACTTCTGCTTTATCTCGAAGTCCTGGTTGATCCGCGCCTCCACCTGGCTGGGGCCATCGATCTGCGCTCCTCTGGGGAAGCTGAAGGCAACCATCTCCCCGTAGTTGGGCTGGTCCATGCGAGCGGCCAGCCAGGCCACCATCCGGGGCTTCTCCGCCGTCGGCCACGGCGTGAACGGCATGATGAGCACGAACTCCGCCCGCTCCTCGTCTGGGAGCTTCATGATGACGTAGTAGGGCACCACCGGCCGGGTGTCGCCGAAGAACTCTTCAAGCGGAATATCCCACTGGTCCGCCTTGTTGTAGAACTGGTTGGTGTCCTGCATGTGATACTGGAAGTACATCTCCGCCTGAACGGAGAAGAGGTCCTCCGGGTAGCGGAGGTGGGCCTGAAGAAACGGCGACATGGTATCCAATGGCTTGAACAGGCCCGGGAAGATCTTCTGGTAGGTCAGGACCAGCGGATCATCCGGGTCGGCAATGTACATGTCCAGGGTGCCATGGTACGCGTCCACAACCACCTTCACGCTATTGCGCATGTAGTTGAAGGTGCCCTGGAACGGCGTCGAGTACGGATACTTGTCCGTGACGGTGTACGCGTCCTGTATCCACAGCATGGTGCCGTCCTCCACCACCAGGTACGGGTCCCCGTCCAGCTCCAGGAACGGCGCTACGTGGCCTATCCGGTCCTGAATGGTGCGTCGGTACTGGATGCGACTCTCCGATCTCAGCTGATTGCTGATCAGGATATTCAGGTCGGTGAACTCCCAGGCGTAGGCGATCCGGCGCATGAGGGAGCTGAGAGGAACGCCTCCCATACCACTGTAGTTCATGTAGATAGGCCTCCCCTCCTCCGGCTCATGGTCAAACTCTTCGGTGCTGGAGTTGACGACGACGAAGCTGAGGCTGCGCTCTCCGTAGTAGATCCTGGGCTGTGATACCTCTATGACTCCAACCGGGGGGATGTCCTGGGCGAAGAACTCGGGCCGACCCTCCTCCGTGAACTCGGTGACCGGGCTGGCCGCCGCCCCAAAGCCATGGGTGTACTGAAGCCGCTGGTTCACCCAGCTCTGTGCCTCGTCCGGGAGGTTCTCCGGCTGGAGCTCACGCGCACCGATGAGCACCTGCCGCAACACACCGTCTATGAGATACCGGTCCACATCCACGTCCTGGAAGCTGTAGTAGAGCCGGAGGAACTGTATCTGATTGTATGTATCTCTGAGGGGCCGGGGGTCCCACAGGCGTACGTTGCCCATCGTCTCCGGGTTCCTGTAGAGCACCTCAGCGGTCAGCTCTTCCGTCACCGGAAAGGACCGCTCGTCAATACGGTCCAGGCCGAAGGCCGCCCTGGTGGACGCGATGTTGCGCTCAATGTAGGGGCTCTCCCGCTTGAGCTCGTTGGGCTGTACCGTGAACCGCTGGATGGAGGCGGGGTAGAGGAATCCGACGAGCAGCGCAGACCCCACCCACAGTCCCACCGCTCCAATGGCCAGCCGTGTTCCCCGGGTGCCTCGAAGGGCCGGCAGTAGGGTGACCAGCAGCAGGAGCCCGCTGGCCACGGCTATGACCGTGAGCACCAGCAGGGCGGGCAGGCGGGCATGCACATCGGTATAGGATGCGCCGAAGGCGGCTCCCCCGGAGGCGAAGAGCAGATCATACCGGTCCAGGAAATGGTTGGCCGCCAGAGCAAAGAGGACCAGAGCACCCAGGACGGTCAGATGGCCCTTGACCTGTGGGGTCAGAGTAAAAGGAGCGCCCCGCAGCCCGTAGTAGACCAGGTACAGCGTCGCCGTTGCCACCAGCAGGGCCACCAGCGCCGCCAGCAGCCATCCCTGTACTAGAGTGAGCACGGGCAGAGTGAACACATAGAAGGAGGCGTCCTTGCCGAAGACCGGCTCCTCGACTCCGAA
Organism: Chloroflexota bacterium; assembly: GCA_027295645.1. Lineage (GTDB taxonomy): Bacteria > Chloroflexota > Dehalococcoidia > Lucifugimonadales > JAPUKM01 > JAPUKM01. The sequence goes on from JAPUKM010000125.1 coordinate 4,400, forward strand.
AGAGGTGGAGTCCAGGAGCTGGAGGACGGTCTCCCATCGTCCGGCAAGTACGCTGCCGAAGACAACGCACAGAGCCACCGCCGTCAGGATAGCCCCGATGAGAGTCAGCCGATTCAGCCAGTACAGGGTCTCCGGCGGCACCGGCAGAACCGACTCCCCCCTGGAGAAGCGGCGGGCCAGCACCATGTTCACCGTAACGGCCACCGCAAAGAGCGCCGCCCCCGCCGCGAACAGCCAGACACGGGTCCACAGTATCTTGGTAAACACACTGAGATACCCCAGACGGTCAAACCAGAGCCAATCGGTGTAGATGCCCCGGAGCACCGCAAGCGCAACCACAAGCCCAATGAGGCCGGCGATGACAAGAGTCCATGTGATGACGGTGCCCGTCACCGGCGGGAGCACCAGGACTCTCTCGGGCGCGTCAACGGAAGGAAAGTCACCGTTGTCGCCGCTGCCTCCGATGTCGAACCTCATCGCTTCCGCTGCTCCCGCTCGAGCCGCGTCCCGTCTTCGCCCTCCTCCATGGCGTTGAGGAGGGCGCCCTGGGTCCGCCCATCAACAATATGGGCAACGGAGACCCGCTCCAACGCCTGGACGCACGCCTGCAGCTTGGGAATCATCCCATCCGAGGCTACGCCCGATGCCAGGAGAGCGCGGGCGTCACGGACAGTGAGCCGAGAGATAAGCCGCCGCGAGGAGTCGAGCACCCCCTCCACGTCGGTCAGGAAGATCAGCCTGTCCGCATCCAGCGCCCACGCCAGATGTCCTGCTGCGGTGTCTCCATTGATGTTCAGCATTCCCGAAGAGTCATCGGAAACGCCCGCGTGATCCATACCCACCGGGGCTATCAGAGGGATGTAGCCCGCCTCCATCAGCTCCACTACAGGCTCCGGGTTCACCCGGACTATCTCCCCCACATAACCCAACTCCGGGTCGGCTACACGGGCCTCAAGCATGGCCCCGTCCACACCGCTTAGTCCCACCGCCCTGCCTCCCAGGGCATTGATGGCCGTTACCAGCTGCTTGTTCACCAGGCCGGTCAGCACGGACACCGCAATCTGAAGGCTTGCGGCGTCCGTGACACGGAGGCCGCGGATAAAGCGGGGCATGATCCCCTGGCGCCGCATCCACTCGCTGATAGTGGCGCCGCCGCCGTGGACCACCACCGGCAGGTCACCCCGGCGCTGGAGGGCCACCAGGTCCTCCAGGGTCGTGTCCAGGTGCCCCAGGGTGCTCCCGCCGATCTTGATAACCGTGGGTCTCTTTTTTTCGGCCACTGGGGAGAGCTCTGGCCCATCCGGTCGCATGGCGGACCTAGGTAGTGTAGGCGCTGTTGATGGTCACGTACCCCTCGCTGAGGTCGCAGCCCCAGGCGGTGGCCGCTCCCTTGCCGAGGTTCAGGTGTATCCGGAACGACACCTCGGGGCTCTTCATCAACAGAACAACACTGTCCTTGAAAAAGGGGACGGGCAACCCATCCTCCATAATGCACACATCGCTGACATAGAGAGCAAGCTTGTCCTCCTCCACTGCGGCCCCGCTGCGGCCCAGCGCGGCAATGATCCGGCCCCAGTTGGGATCGCTGCCGTAGACCGCCGTCTTCACCAGGCTGGAGCTGGCGACGGTGCGTGCGGCCATCCTGGCCTCCTCATCGCTCAACGCACCCTGAATAATCACCTCGAACAGCTTGCTGGCCCCCTCCCCGTCCCGTACCACCTCTTTCGCCAGGTGCTCACTCAGCTGTGTGAGCGCCTCCTGAAACAGGGAAGACTCCTCCGACCCCTCGTCTATGACCGCTCCCCCAGCAGCGCCGTTGGCCAGCAGCAACACGGTATCGTTGGTGCTGCTGTCTCCGTCTATGGTGATCATGTTGAAGGAGCGGTCCGCCGACTCCTTGACCGCCTTCTGAAGGAATGCCGCCTCCACCGGGGCATCCGTGCCCAGGAAGGCAAGCATCGTGGCCATATTGGGATGGATCATACCAGACCCCTTGACAACCCCTCCAATGGTCACCGTGCGGCCACCATGCTCGTAGGCCACCGCCGCCTCCTTGGGGTGGGTATCCGTGGTCATGATGGCGCGCGCGAAGGCGTTACCCCCCGACTCCGCAAGCTCGATCTTGGGGACCGCGGCCCGGATCAGCGCCATCGGCAGCTCCACACCGATGATGCCGGTGCTGAGCACGGCCATCTCCTCGGACAGCAGCCCCAGACTCTTCGCCGCCAGGTCGCCCATCTCCAGGGCGTCCTTGTGGCCGTGTTCGCCCACCAGAACGTTGGCGATGCCGCTGTTGACCACCGCCGCGCGCACGGATCCCCGCTGGACCCGCTCTCTGGAAAGAACTACCGAGGGAGACTGTATCCGGTTGGTGGTGAAGACGGCGGCGCATGTGCACGGAGAGGTGGAGTAGAGAAGCCCCATGTCCAGCTTGTCCTGGGCATAGGTCTTGATGCCGGCAAAGGTCGCTCCCGCCTGAAAACCTGCGGGAGTGGTGACCGTGCCGCCGGGGATGAACTGGACCTTCCGACTCATACGTTAAATCCCTTCGCCAGGGGGTGCAGTATACCATAGCGACATAGGAGCGGAAAGAAGTGAGACGCCTACGGCTCATCCCATAGTGCTCATACGGTAGGGTGCAGGTTGCAAATCGGATGTTCTGGCGGTAAAATCCTTTTAGTCATGTATGTCTCCTGAACGGCATCTTCTACCTAAGGTAGAGCAATGTACGCAAAGATGAAGCGCTACTACTGGATAGCCATGGTGCCCGTCGTTCTCCTGGCCGCCGCCTGCGGGTCATCCGCCACGCCCACCCCGACGGCAGTGCCGGCAACGCCGACCGCCACCCCGGACGTTCAGGCGACCATAGACGCCGCGATCGCCGCTACAGCAGCGGCCGTGCCGACGGCAACACCAACCGCCACTCCCACCGCCACTCCACGGCCCACCCCGATACCCCCTACCGCAACGGCTCTACCAACCGCAACGGCCACGCCCACACCAACCGTTTCACCGTCGTTGGCGGCCGCCATTCCTCTGGTAGAGGCATCGGTAGTCCAGGTCATCTCCGGAACAGTTCAGATCTCAGGTGTGGTCATCGCCCCCCTCTCCCTGGTCCTGACTGCCAGCCTACCCCTGAGCGATGCGCCCCTGGTGACCATCATCACCAGTGACGGCCGGGCGCTCACCGCATGGGTGATCGGCCGGGATGACGTACAGGACCTCGCCCTGCTCAGAATCATCGACGCCTCTCTCCCTGGCATCCCCCTGGGAGATTCCTCAACACTGGAGCCGGGCGACAAAGTGCTCTCCTTTGGCTATCCCGTAGCGTCCCAGGGCCAGCTCTCCGCTATCGAAAGCGGCGTTGTGGACGACCGTACAAACCAGTTCAGCGGCCTGCGTTTCCTGGAGATGGATACCACGAACCGCGTTGGAACCGTGGGCGGGCCCCTCGTTAATCATCTGGGAGAGTTGGTTGCTATGTCCGTTGGCGTGGCTTTTGTCCAGGACCAGGGCTTCCTCGTCAGCAGCGACAACTTCGCCCTGGCCGCTGAGTTCATTCAGACCGCCTTGCCCCGCCTGCAGGACGGCACCATCCGCCTGGAACCCCGTCCCTTGCCTACACCCAGCCCGGGCTCTCCTCCTCCTCTACCGGCCATCTATTCAGGTACCGTAACGCTCAAAGGTGAGGCTCCCGCGGAAGGCACCCGCCTCTACGCCCGGGTTGTCCAACCCAACATCGGCGACCTGTGGCTCCGCACTGAAGTCAAGCTAAACGGTACCTACACCCTGGTACTGGGCGTGGTGAACGCCCTCTACGTGACCTCCATCGTTGAGTTCTACCTGGAGGGCGTGGAGGCGGAGATACAGGGACTCAGCACCGCAGAGCTGGGCATCCTGCGCTACAATTCGGGCCTGAACCGCACGCTGAACCTGGTCTTCCCCTAAGGCGGTTACGAGTCCTGGAGCACCGTCGGGAGATCAGCCTCCGCAAGCTGACGTTGCTCACCGCGGTCCATGTCCCTCACTCCGACGACTCCCCGTTGAAGCTCCTCATCCCCGACGATAAGGGCGTACCGCGCATCCATGGAGGAGGCGTAACGAAGCTGCGATTTCAAGCTGCGGTTGCCAGGCGCGACCAGGATCGATAACCCGCCGCTCCTCAGACTGGCGGCAAGTTTGACCCCGAAGATTCGAGCGGCATCTCCCAGGGCAACAACGACTACGGGCCGCGGCATCTCAGGGGGAACCTTAACCTGCTGCTTCTTCAGGTTCACAATGATGCGCTCCATGCCGGAGCCAAACCCAACGCCCGGCGTGGGGCGTCCTCCCAGCTCCTGGATCAGCCCATCGTACCGGCCGCCGCCCAGAATCGTGCTCTGGCTCCCCTCCTCTGGAGGCTGTATCTCAAAGACGGTGCGGGAGTAGTAGTCCAGGCCCCTGACCAGACGGTGGTCAACCCTGTAGGGAATCTCCAGGTTGTCCAGCTGTCCCGTCACGGCGTCCCAGTGCTCCCTGCAGGGAGCGCACAGGTGGTCCGCCGAGCGGGGGGCCTCCGCTATATACGGCTGGCACGACTCCTTCTTGCAGTCCAGAAGGCGCAGCGGGTTCCGATCGAACCGGCGCCGACAGTCGTCGCACAGATGATCAAGATGGCCCCGGTAGTACTCCCTCAGGCGTTGGTGATAGCCCGGCCTGCACTCCGGGTCTCCAATGCTGTTCACCACAAGCGACATGGACTGCAACTCCAGCTCCTGGAGCAACGTCCACCCTATCTGGATGACCTCCACATCAATGAGCGGGTCCCCATCACCAATGGCCTCGATGCCGAACTGGTGGTGCTGCCTGTACCGACCGGCCTGGGGACGCTCATAGCGGAAGATGGGGCAAAAGTAGTAGAGCCGCACCGGCTGTGGCAGGTTGTGCATCCCCTGCTCCAGGTAGGCGCGGCAGACCGGAGCCGTTCCCTCCGGACGGAGGGTCAGCTCATCGCCGCCACGGTCCTGGAAGGTATACGTCTCCTTCTCAACAATGTCCGTATCCTCGCCAACGCTCCGGACAAAGAGACCCGCCGCTTCAAACAGCGGCGTATCGATGCGCTGGTACCCAAACCGCTGGCATACGGCCACCGCCCGGCGCTCTACATAGCGCCAGTACCTCTGGTCCTGGGGAAGGATATCCGTGGTGCCTCGGGGTGCCCGATACAACGTCGCTCTCCGTTGGAATTCGCCCCAGCATACCGTAACGCTCTATCCAAGTAAACACGGACCTCCCTGATTGAGCCGCTTCCGGGATTCAGGTATACTGGATATTCAGGCGGACTCCAACGCAACCCACCTTCGATCTGTACAATGCGCAAGCTCCTCGAAAAAACACAGAGCTACCTCTCCCCTGAGCGCACTCAGTTCATACAGAGCGCCTACGAGTTCGCCGCCAGGGCCCACGAGGGGCAGACCCGCCTGTCCGGAGAGCCGTTCCTGGACCATCCCCTGGAGACCGCTCACTACCTGGCGGACCTGCATCTGGATGCTCCCACCCTAGCCGGGGCGCTTCTTCACGATGTCATGGAGGACTGCGGCGTCGGCTTTGAGGAGCTGGAGAGGCTGTTCGGTGCCGAGGTGGCCACGCTCGTGGACGCCGTCACCAAGCTCGGCCGGATGGATAAACAGGACACCCAGGAGCATAACGGAGCAGTCTTAGACCTGGACGACGGCCATTACAAAGCCGCCAGTCTCAGAAAGATGCTGGTGTCCATGGCCAAGGATGTGCGCGTTGTGCTCATCAAGCTGGCTGACCGGCTTCACAACATGCGCACGCTGAAGGCCCACGCACCCGAACGGCAGATCGCCATCGCCCAGGAGACCCTGGACATCTACGCGCCGCTGGCCCACAGGCTGGGCATCTGGGACTTCAAGTGGCGACTGGAGGATATGTCGTTCCGATATCTCCAGCCCACCCAATACAAGTACATCTCCAGGCTTCTGGCCAGCCGCAGGGAGGAGCGGGAGCAGTATACCGCCCTCATGTGCGACCTTCTGGCCGAAGGGCTCTCCAAAGCGTCCATTGAGGCGCAGGTCACCGGACGGGCCAAGCACATCTACAGCATCTACAAAAAGATGCAGACCTACGATGTCCAGGGCAAGGCCTTCCATGATATCTACGACCTGTTTGCCCTCCGCGTTCTGGTACAGGAGAATCAGGATTGCTACGCCACGCTTGGCATTGTCCACTCCCTCTGGCACCCTCTCCCCGGACAGTTCGACGATTATATAGCCAAACCCAAGGAGAACATGTACCAGGGCCTCCATACGGCCGTTATGGGGCCGGAGGCCAAGCCCCTGGAGGTCCAGATCAAGACCCACGCCATGCACGAAGTGGCCGAGTACGGCGTTGCCTCTCACTGGCTCTACAAGGAGGGCGACTCCGTTAAAGACACGAAGTTTGAGGAGAAGATGACCTGGCTCAGACAGGTGCTGGAGTTGCAGCAGGAGATAGGCGAATCTGAGGAGTTCATGGAGACCATCAAGACCGACCTCTTCCCGGACCAGGTCTTCGTCTACACCCCCAAGGGCGATATCAAGGAGCTGCCCGCGGGCGCCACCCCTATAGACATGGCCTATCGAATTCATACAGAGCTTGGGCACCGGTGCATCGGAGCCAAAGTGAACGGCAAGCTGACCACGTTGGTGTACCCGCTTCAGAGCGGAGACACCGTAGAAATCCTGACCAGCAAAGTGGCGCAGGGCCCCAGCCTGGACTGGCTCAATTCCAACCTTGGCTACGTGAAGAGCGGCAACGCCAGAGAGAAGATACGGACCTGGTTCCGCAAGCAGGAGCGCGGTGCCAACATAGAGCGGGGCAAAGAGCTGCTTGCCAAAGAGTACCTTCGCCTGAGCGTAGCCCCGGACCACTCGGAGGTTGCCAAGCTCTTTCAGTACGATTCGCTGGACGATTTCTTCGCAGCGCTGGGCAGCGGGTCCATCACCACCAACCAGATAGCCGCCCGTCTCACCCTCCTTCAGGAGCGCTCACCAGAGGAGCTTCAGGCCCAGGTGAACGGCCCGTCGTCCGGTATCAAGATACGTGGCGTTGGTAATTTCCTAACCCACGTTGCTCGTTGCTGCTCGCCGATCCCGGGCGACGAGATCATCGGGTACATCACCCGGACCCGGGGTATCGCCGTGCACCGAAAGAGCTGCCGGAACATCATCAAAGGGGATGAGCCTGACCGGCTGGTGAACGTGGACTGGGGGGCAACACGGAACCTGTATCCGGTGCGGCTCCGCATAGAGGCGTGGGACCGCGTGGGCCTTCTCAGGGACATCACTGCGCTGGTCTCCGGTGACCAGGTGAACATCGCCTCCATGTTCACACAGGAGGACTCTCAAGAGGGCACCGCCACCATAGTGCTGACCCTGTTCACCCAGGGGATCGACCAACTCAGCCGCCTCTTTGTTATACTGGAGGGCGTCCCCGGGGTTATCAACGTCACTCGAACCGAACTGGACGAGTCCGCCCCCACCGAAAAATCGGCAGTCGGTGGTGAATCCGAGCCCAAGAGGAGTATCCATGCCCAGCGAAAAAACGGCGCGAAGAGCAACAAAGCGATATAGCTATAACCTGATAACTGAAAGCTCAGCCAAGACGTACGTGCGAACCGCTCAACAGGCCCTGTCCGGCGGTTCCCAGGAAGAGGCCCAACGCACCGTTCGCCAGGCCATGTCCATTCTGGACCGAGCGGTCAAGCGTGGAGCGATCCACGCCAACACCGCCGCCCGCAGGAAGTCCCGCCTGAACAAGAGTCTCAACACCCTTGCCGTCGCTCCCCCGGCTAAACGGCGCTCCAGGGCCAAGACAACCCGCAAAACCGCCTGAAGCCATCCTCCACTTCAGATCGCCCCGCCGGCGCTATTGACACCCATCATCGGGCATGCTAAGGTGCCATCAGCAGGCAGAACATCCGTACTGAACCCTGCCATGTACCGGCATAGACGCCCTCATATCTATTAGGAGACAGACGTGAAGAAGTTGTCGGCACGCCAGGAGCGAATCCTTCAATTCATCACCGATTTCATCGAAGAGCAGGGCTATCCCCCCACTGTCCGGGACATCCAGCACGGCTGCGACATCAGCTCCACATCAGTTGTCGACTATAACCTCAACATCCTCCAGCGGGAGGAGTTCATCCGGCGCTCCCCGGAGATCTCACGGGGCTTGGAGATCCTCAAGGGCCACAGGCCGGGCGCCCGCACTACCTACGTCCCCGTGCTGGCCTATATCGCAGCCGGACAGCCCCTTCCTGATCTCTCCGCGGAGCATAGAGACGCCCCCCTGGAGATCCTGGAGGTGGCCACAAATCGCCTCAACGGGGAGTCAGACGTCTATGCGCTCCGCGTCCGTGGTACGTCGATGATCGACGCCCTGATCGCGGATGGAGACATCGTCATCGTCAAACCCGCTGACACCGTCAAGGACGGCGATACCGTGGTAGCCTGGCTGAAGAGGGAGAACGAGGCCACCCTCAAGCGCTTCTACCACGAGGGTGATCGCATACGTCTGCAACCCGCCAACACCCGGATGGAGCCCATCTACGTCTCCCCGGACAACCTGGATATCCAGGGCAAAGTCATCACCGTCCTGCGCGATCTGGCTTGACCCCTGTCCTCTGCCCCCTATCGAACTAACAGCAGCCCTCATATTGAGGGCTGCTGTTGTAGCCTCCTTGACAGCGCCCACCCACTTTGTTAGTCTCGGCTCGGTTATTGATACACCATCTCATTAACGGAGCGCCATGACCACGTCTCAGGCTCATCTTATTCGTCGTGCGGAGGCGCTATTCCAGCGGCGTACCTCGCCACGCCGCAAGCTTCTCGCCCTGGTCATGCAGAGGACAGGGCACTTCTCCGCGGAGGAGATCACCCGGGCCATGCCGCAAGTGGGCAGGGCCACGGTCTACCGGACTCTGGCGCAGCTGGTAGATGCCGGCCTTGTCTGCCGGGTCCTGCTTGATGGGGGTGAGCAGCACTACCAGGCGGCTCCACGGGACCACCATCACCACCTGGTGTGCATACGCTGCGACCGCGTGGTGGACGTGGAGTCGTGCGAGGTCTCGGAGTTCGCCGAAGGCATCGCCCGTGGCCACGGATTCGCCCCCCTCACGCACCGCCTTGAGATCTACGGCCTCTGCCAGAGTTGCCGCCAGCGGGATGAAATCCCCTCACAGAGCCGGTAGAGGGGAGCAACGCAGATGCTTGGCCTCGCTCTCCTATTTGGCCTGGTCACCGCTGCGGTCAACCTCCTGGGCAGCCTCCTGGCAGTTACCCGCAAGTACGATGGCGGAGCCACCATCCGCAACTCCATCGGCTTCGGCGGCGGGTTCCTCCTCGCGGCGGCATTCTTTGAGGTGCTCCCCGCGAGTTTGGAGGGTGGTGCTACCATGCCACTCTACGTTATTGCCGGCTACATGGTGGTCTACCTCTTCGAGCAGCTATTTGCCACCCACGCCCATGAAAGTCCCCACTCGGGACTCCTCCCCCCGGTCCCCAAGGAGGGCTCCCCCGCCGACCATACGCTCGTGCAGGAGCTTCAGCACGCGGACGCGCTGATCAGCCCCCACGCGGGTCTGGCGGCCCTTGTTGGATTCAACGTGCACGACTTCATCGACGGCCTCGCTATCGGAGCCGCAATGCTCACCAGCAACACCCTCGGCGTGGTGGTGTTCCTGGCCGTGCTCCTCCACGAGGCTCCCGCGGGGTTCAGCATCGCCGCCATCCTCTTGGGCGCCGGCCGGAGCCGCCGGACCGCCGTGCTGGCCGGGGGCAGCATAGGAGTCGCCACCCTCATCGGCATCATGGTCCCCTTCGCCATCGGCGAACTCAGCGAGAGCACTGCTCAAATCTTTCTGGCCCTCTCCGCCGGAAGCTTTGTCTACATCGCCGCCACCAATCTCATACCGGCGGCCAGTGCGGGGGGAGCGGGAACCAGCAGGATCCCATTTCTCTACGTGGTGGCCGGAATACTGATCTTCCTGGCCACGTCAGAGGTGGCGGAGCGTCTCCTGGGCTAACGAAACAGGGACCTCTCCCGGGAGAGGTCCCTGTTTCGTTAGCGCTCTACGTCGTCCTAGTCGGAGGATGGGAGCTTCTGCGGCTGCTGAAGCTCCATCTCCTGATCGTGACAGCTGATAGCCCCGTCGCCCGCTTTGGTGCACAGCACCATCGCCTCGCAGGCGGAGCATTTATATCTCTTCCCAAG
>JAPUKM010000126.1 GCA_027295645.1 Chloroflexota bacterium
GCGTAAATAAAAACACCACCTCAGGATAACCCGGGCGGTGTAGATTCTCTCAATTGACCTATCCCTCCGCTGGAATTACCCAGGTCAGGTATAATCGGTCGCCCCGAAGTGCGGGGCCTCTCAGCCTGGCTTCCCAAGCTCCCGGTGGTGTATTTACACAAGCAAACGCAGCCTAGCATAGGCACGGGGGAGTGTCAACGAGACGAGTGGTGACCCAGCTTGTTACTCTGTGCGCGTCATGCTAAGGTAGGCGACGCCCAAAAACCGAGTCCCTGAGGAGATGTCATGACCTTTGAAGAGCTTCGGGGGAAGATCGCCATTGTTGGTGCCGACGAGAGCGACGAGATTGGCGAAGTTCCCAACAAATCGACTCTGCACCTTCAAGCGGAGGCGGTCCGGAATGCTCTTCAGGATGCTGGCCTTAAACTCTCCGATGTGGACGGGCTGTTCACGGCCGGGACACCGGTGGCGGTCCTTGCCGAATACCTGGGAGTGATACCCCGCTACTACGACGGTACGTCCGTTGGCGGCTGCTCCTTCATTGTCCATGTTGGACACGCCATGCTGGCCCTCTACCACGGTCTGTGCGATGTGGCCGTGGTGAGCCACGGGGAGAGCGGCCGCTCCCGGGTAGGCGTCTTCCGGCAGAGCGACCCGCCCGGTGTGCCAGCAACCCAGTTTGAGCAGCCTTTTGGGCCGATAGGAGCACCCACTCTATTCCCTATGCCTGTCGCTCGATATATGAAGGATTACGGCAGGACGGTGGAGGAGTTTGCCGAAGTGGCGGTGAACACGCGGAAGTGGGCGACGCTCAACCCCCGCGCCATGATGCGTGACCCCATCACGGTGGATGATGTGCTGGCCTCCCGCATGATCAGCTACCCAATGACCCTGTTCATGTGTTGCCTGGTAACCGACGCTGCCGGAGCTCTGGTGCTTGTGCGTTCGGACAGGGCTCAAGAGATGCGAAAGGACCCCATCTACGTTCTGGGCGTGGGGGAGGGCCTTGAGACCCACCAGGTGGCCCAGATGCGAGACTTCCGCTTCTCTCAGGCCTACCAGAATGCGGGATCACGTGCCTTTGAGATGGCGGGGGTAACCCACGACGATATCGACTTCCTGGAGCTGTATGACGCCTTTGTCCACACGCCCATCTATGCCCTGGAGGCTCTGAAGTTCGCCAAGCCCGGCGAGGCGCTGGACTTGGTCAAGAGCGGGCGGATGGCCCCGGGCGGCGACCTGCCCATGAACACCAACGGTGGCGGCCTCTCCTACACCCATCCGGGAATGTACGGCATGTTTACCATGATGGAAGCCGTCCGGCAACTCCGAGGAGAGCGAGGGGAGGGACAGGTCCCCAACGCAAAGATCGGTCTCTGCCACGGTGTTGGTGGGATGTTTTCAGCGGGGGGCACCGCCATCTTCACCAACCAGAGGCCATAGTCAGACGGTCGTTGAAGCAACTAGGCAACGCTTCAAGGGCATCGGCAGAGCTGTTGAAAGCAGGGACCAGGGGAGAATGTCAGTTGGCTTACGGGCGATGCTCGGGGTCAGAGGTGAGGTAGCTACACCAGTGACCGCCATCGCGAATCGTGGTTTCCAGAACCGGCTCGCTTCCAAGTATCTCGGAGAGCAGGGCTTTGTCGTAGGTGCAGACGGCGGCGTTGGTCATGGAAACGCGGCGGAAGGGGCAGTTACGTAGCCAGATACGTGCGGAGCCATCAACCTGTTCAATCTCTGGGGAAAATCCCTCTTGCTCTGCGATCTCTCTAACACGGGAGAGGCGTGCGCTGAAAGAGTCTTCTGAGGAGCCTCTCGGAGACCCTCCTACAGTCCGGAGGGCAACGCGCCGGAGCATGGTTTGTAGAAGCTCCGGCCCGCTATGAGTAGCGGTTTCATCTTGGGAGAGGGCGCCCAACTCAAGTAGAACGCCGCTCAGTAGCCGGTCATATCCCCTGGGCTGTACCTCATGACCGTGCTCTGTCAGGTAGTAGACGTACTCCGGGCGTCCCGTCTTCTTCTTGACCTGATCGTAGGCGATCAGATGGTCACGTTGCAGGACATCCAGATGCCTCCTGATTGTGGCGGATGCCAGGCCAATCTCTCTGGCAAGCTGGTCAACGCTAGCGCTACCACACTGTTGGAGGAATTTAAGAATCCGAGGCCGAGGACCCTCCACGAATCGCCCTTTCTACACATGCATCCAAGTGTATGAATTGAAACGTACAAAGCCATATAGAGTGTAGCCCGCGCCTAGTGGGGTGTCAAATAGATGGTTGGCTTTTTGTCATTTATTGCAAACAATTGTTGACAATGGTCAAGCATGACTCTATAATTGGTGGCTCGATAGAGACTTATTCGGAGGTCGGCATGGTTGCCGTAACAGAGAAAAACATAATCAGCGGAGATGGGCAGCATCCCAACCAGTGCTCTCACCACTGGGTTATTGACGGCGCTGGAGGACCAACCAGCAAGGGTATATGCCGTCTGTGTGGAGCCGAGAAGGATTTTAAAAACTATCTGGAAGGCGCCCGTTGGGATAATGATGCGACCCAAGACTCTGGTGCTATAGCTGCGAGCATCGCTCGTTCCAAGCACCCCAACCCTTCTGAGGACGAGTCCTAGGCACCTCTCCAAGACTTGTGGCCCTGCCGCCTGGAGGATGCTTTCCTTGCAGGCTGTGCCTTACCTGAAGATATCCCGTTCCGGTGGGCGGATCATGTCTTGCACCGTTCCCTTGGCGGGCGTATAGGTGTAGCCGCGGATGATTGCCACTGGTATCCGGTCTATCTTGCCCATAACCAGTTCGGCGGCACTGGCCAGCTCATCCACCACTGCTATGGCTGTGGCGTGCATTTCACGGCCGAAATCGTCGGCCAGGCCGCGGTAGTCCCGCAACGCATCCATTCCGGCTACACCAATGGCAACGTTGACCACCCCTTCCCGCCATGGCCTGCCCCATGTGTCGGTAATGACGACGGCCACCTGAAGCCCAGTCCGCCGCTGTATCTCATCCCTGATGCGCCGGGCGGAGGCGTCAGAGTCATGGGGCAGGAGGGCGACGGTATCCGTCCCCGGAATGTTGGAGGCGTCAACGCCGGAGTTGATACAGAAGAATCCATGGTGCGTCTCCGTAACCAGAATGCCCCTGTCCATTCGAGAAATTCGCCGGCTGTCCTGGAGGGCCAACTCAATCAGCCTCGGGTCCTTATCGTTGTCGCGTGCCCAACGAGCCGCCAGGTCTGAGGGTATGATCGTCGCCAGGTCCACGATCCTGCCCTCAGCTTTGGAAACGATCTTCTGAGTGATCACCAGAATATCCTCAGCTTCCGTGGGACTCCCCTGGGCTTCGGCAGCCTCGAGAATCTTTTGGACCAGGTCAGTTTCCGGAACAACCTCAGGAATTCCTTCTATGCCTATGACTGTGAGCTGTGGGGCCACAACGTTTCCTCCTATGGGTTGCACGCCATTATAGCCCTTCTGTGTGGGGAGGGCCCTGAGCAACTGCTCCGGTCATGATATACTTACGCTTGCTCTTGGCCAGTTGAGTCCTCTTAGCTTCGGGTGAGAGTATCCTTCTTTGCTGCGGAGGTTGGTGTGGACTGGTTCAGAAGCCTGCTGTTTGTGCCTGGAAATCGAGAAGATATGCTGGGCAAAGTGGGGAATCTCCCCGCCGATGCTCTGGTGCCAGACCTTGAGGATTCGGTACCGTACCCTGAGAAGGAACATGCCAGAGAGACCGTTGGCAGGGTAGTCAAAACGCTTGCCCAACGAGGTCAGGCTGTCATCCCCCGGATAAATTCTATTGACACGGGCCTGGCAATAGATGATATGGCGGCCGTCGTGTGCGCCGAAGTGTACGGTATCTCGGTGGGCAAGGTGGAATCGCCCTGGGACGTCACTCAGATCTCCTCCGCTCTTGAGACGCTGGAGAAAAAGAGCGGGCTTGCCGTGGGCCACACAAAGCTCCTCCTCTGGCTGGAGGGGGCCAAGGCAATTATGTTGGCGTACGAGATCGCCAAGGCATCGCCCCGCATCGTCGCCGTGGGCTTCGGCGCCGAAGACTATACCAATGATATGGGCGTCCAGCGAACAGAGACAGGCGAGGAGGTGCTGTTCGCACGGTCCCGCGTGGCCGTGGCGGCCCGTGCTGCAGACGTGCTGGCCCTGGACACCCCCTACGTGAACTTCCGCGACACGGAGGGACTACAGCGAGATGCCGAGCAGGGGCTGCGCCTAGGATTCAAAGGGAAGTTCGCCATCCACCCCTCCCAGTTAGAGACTATCAATGCTACCTTCAGTCCCTCCCCTGAAGATGTGGAGTACGCACGGCGGGTGATTGAGGCCTTTGAGGAGGCCGAAGCCAGGGGTTCGGGTGCAACATCGCTCGACGGGAAGATGATCGATGTCCCCATAGTCAAGCGTGCCCGCTATCTGCTGGCCTTGGCAGAGACCGCTTCATCGCGGAATTAGTGCGGCCTAACGGCACTTCTATCTATCGCGGTAAGAACTTTGAGGCAGGGAGACGTTCACTCCGACCGGATCATCCTGGAGGCGATGGCCTTTTACGGCTACCATGGGGTGAATCCGGAAGAGCGGAAGGTAGGTCAGTCCTTTACCGTGGACCTGCAGGTGTACGGTGATTTCAGGGTGGCGGGCCGCTCTGACAATTTAGAGGACACTCTCGACTATTCGGAGCTGTACCGACTTACAAAGGATGTGGTGGAGGGCGAACCACACAACCTGCTGGAATGGGTTGCCGAGACTATTGCCCAACGCATCCTTGAATCCTTCAAAGTAACGGCAGTGGCGGTACGGGTGACGAAGCCATCCCCTCCCATCACCGGGGCGACACTAAAAGGGGTTGCGGTAGAGGTTTACCGGGAAGGTCCTGCGAAGGGCTGACGATCACAGAATCAACGAACACCTATACAGATTTCCCCGCATCAGATTTATACACCACCGGTATGCCAGCGCTAATCCAATGGCCCTTATCTCAACCGCCCTTAACAAGACCTCTCTGATCTCCTCTGCCCTTGTCCTCTTGGCCATGGCCTGCGGTAGCGGCTCCACCCCTACCACAGATATACCAACCCCCGTTGTCCTAAGCCTTCGAGCCTTAATAGCCAGCAGCGATCTGGCGCCGGGAGAGAACCGGTTTGTATTTGCGCTTCTTGATTCCCGTTCCTCTCCCATCCGGGCATCACGAGCGCAGGTGACTCTGTCCTACGTTGAGGAGGATGGACCGGTCCCCTACGGCGAAGTAGAGGCCCTGTTCAGGCGTTGGCCTGTAGGCCCCGGTGGCGTCTTTACAGCCAAGATCGATTTCTCCCGGCCAGGAACATGGCTGGCTGAGATCGTCCCCACAGATGGAGAGGCCGTCGGAGAGCTTGCACGCCTCAGCTTCGAGGTCAAGGAGCAGAGCGCCACGCCGGCCATTGGCGCACCGGCGCCCAGAAGCACCAACAGGACCTCTGCGGATGTTTCCTCTCTTGAAGAGCTCACTTCGGACGCGAACCCAGACCCTGAGCTGTATCAGATGACCGTTGCCCAGGCCCTGCAAACGGGACAACCTCTGCTGGTGACCTTCGCCACGCCAGCGTTCTGCACAAGTGCCACCTGCGGCCCTCAGGTGGATGTCGTCAAGGCTCTCAAGGAGACCTACAGGGACCGGATCAACGTGATCCACGTGGAGGTCTATGAAAATCCACATGAGATAGTGGGCGACCTCAGCAATGCACGGTTGTCTCCGGAGATTGAGGAGTGGGGATTGCCGACTGAGCCGTGGACCTTCATTGTGGACGGCCAGGGGCGTGTGGCGGCCAAGTTTGAGGCCTTCGCCTCATACGAGGAGATTGACGAGGAGATGGCCCGGGTCCTGGAGAGCTGAGGCGGGTCAGTCCGTGATCCGCTGGGCCAGGAGCCGTTCCCCCTTGGCCTGGTAGTACACCGTAACCTGTTGGCCCATGAGGGCATGCTCTCGAATGTGGGAGGGTGTGAAGTTGATTGGCCCCTCGGTCTCAAAGCTCCACGGCCTTCCGGTGGAGTCTTGAACAGAGAAGGTCGCAACCTCGGTCAGAGAGCGGGACTGGACATCGGTAATTACACCATGCACCGTCTTCAGGTCGTTGCCGCAAGCGGCCAACAGGAAGACTAGGACAGCAAAGAGGCCTACTACAACGGCTGATAAACGCTCCGCCGACTGCATCTCTGTAAGTATCGGAGATTCAGGGGTTCCGGCAGGCATTTGCGTGGGACAGGGCGTCTGGTGGTTGGTGCCGTGGCAAGCCCCCAAGTCGCACCTGCGGCTGAGTAAGCTTGCTCTGCGCTCAGTCTAGCCAGCTTGCTGAAACCGGTCAAGCAACGGGAGTCTGCACCCTGGCCAACCCCCTAGACAGCCCCTCTCCG
Source organism: Chloroflexota bacterium (assembly GCA_027295645.1). GTDB lineage: Bacteria > Chloroflexota > Dehalococcoidia > Lucifugimonadales > JAPUKM01 > JAPUKM01. The sequence continues at coordinate 6,409 of JAPUKM010000126.1, forward strand.
GCAGATTATTACTGGCGCCATCTATCAACGCCAAATTCATTAGGAATCTCTACATGGCCCCTATTGCCACGGCTTTTGCAACCGGTATGATGGTACCGTCGTATGACCATGGGATTTGTGACACCCGGCCTCAGGCAGTAAGAAAGACGGGAGACACGTTCATGGCGGCTAAGAGAAAACCGCTAACTATAGGCGTGTTGCGTAAAATCG
>JAPUKM010000127.1 GCA_027295645.1 Chloroflexota bacterium
CCACTCACTCGTCGAGTAGACGCCTCCAACGGGTAGATGATCCTGCTGGAAGGCCGTCCGACCGTCACTGCCAACGAAGTGCACAAAGACCTCGTAGTTGTTCCGCATTCGTGCGAGAGCCTTCCAGAAGTACTCGACCTGGAACGACTCGCCGGGCCGCAGGCTGGTCGGCTTCAGGTTGTACCCAAGGAACACTATCTCATTCGCCAGGTTGACCTCAGCCGGATGGGAGATGGCTGGAGGTGCCCCGGCCAGGTAGTCTTCCGGGGATACCACTCGGTATGCCTTCATCCACTTATACTGCAGGAATCTGGCAGCGGATAGGGTTCGAATCACCTCCTCCGGATGGTGAGTGACGTAAATATCGCCTCGGGCATTCGGATCGGCCGCGTGCGCGGGCAGCTCTTCAGGCCAGACCGACCGAACCTCCACTCCGCGACCCAGACCCTCGACGAACTGGTAGTACCAGAGAGGGGTTCCAAACGTCCAATCGGTCAGCAGCGTGCTCCCGGCGGGCAGATGTTCGAGCAGCGCCCTGGAATAGGAGGCGGTGTCTTCGGCTAGGGCCTTCGCAGCGACCTGTGCAGGCTTATGGTCCGAGTAGCGCCCGAAGACGTACGCGGCACTGCCTACGATCAGGAGAGCCGCTACTACCCATCGCAGCGCCGCGTCTGACGCGACAGCCGGCCTGAGGGCGCCCGGGACGATCCGGACGCGGCGAAGCGCGTCCTGAACCGCGAAGACGCCCACGCCGATGAAAAGCGTCACGACTATGCTGGAGGGCACGATGAAGAAGCCCAGGCTCGAGTCCACGGATGGCAAACCGACGACCGGAGCCAGGGCCAGTCTACTGAGAACAAAAAGGCCCAGCAGCAGAACCAGGTGGCGGGGTCGGCGAGAGCCCCACGCCCACACTCCAACGGCGGCAAGCAACACCCCGATTATGGAGAACTCCTCAACCAGCAGCGCGCCTGCAACCCTACGAACAACTCTCCATTCCATCTCTCCAACGGAGCCCATTACGATATCGAACCACGGTCCCAGCGCGAAATCCCAGTAGTCGCCGAGGGTGCTGACGTCCGGCGGAGGCCCCAGGGGCCGCAGGGGAAGGTAGATGAACTGGAGCAGGCCGAGGACAACGAAGGCACCAACGAAGGCCAGGGGCTTGACCCCACGGAGGTCGCTGCGCCGAGCGGAGATCATGGCGAACAACACCAGGGCCGGGAGGAAGGCGAGGTTGAGGTACTGGAGCCCCAAACTGAGGCCGTAGAAGAGGGCTGCCAGGTAGAGTGACCTGCGGGAGCCGGTATCGTCCCAGCGCAGCATCAATACCAGGACCGCCACCGTGAACAGCGCGTTAAGGCTGTAGACCTCAGGGATTTCAGAGGCCCTCCATAGGCCCGACGAGAACGCGAATGAGAGGGCGGCTACCCCCGCCGAGCTATGGACCGCAATGATTGCGTGGGATCGGGGGTAAAGTTTGGGCAGCATTCGGCAGACGAGGAGATAGACCACGGAAGCGGAGCCAGCTCCCGCGACGGCGGAGAGGAGCCCGACCCTCCAAGCCACGGTGCTCCAAGGTAGCTTGGTGAAGACAGACCCCAGCAGTGTGTGCAGCGGATAAGGAAAGTGAGGCTGACCCAGACGGTAAGCGGCAACGGTGAAGCTGGAAGGGTCGCCCAACATGGGGTCGGCCGGAAGTAGGGCCAGGTAGACACCCAGGACGGTGGCGAAAACCGCCACCGCCCCAAGGGCGGGCCCAAGGCTCAATACGCCCACTGCGGAACGGACGCGAGAGGTCCCACGTAATTGGACGCGCCGGTGGAGGTGGGTCAAGTCGGCTATACCTAGGGCTGGCGTCATGCAGGGAGTGCCTGGGGCATCGATGATCTGCCCAATTCTAGTGCATGTCGCCCTCCGACGCTCAACCAGCAAGCTTCGCGGCAAAGGTCGCAAGGACGTGGCGACACCGCTTCTTCTGCGGCGGAAAATTCGTTGAGGCGGTCCTGGAGCCGGTGGGTAGCGCCGACGGGAGCGACAGCACAGTATCGAAGGATACTACGAGCGTCTTATCTTCGTTGCGTAAGCTCAGCTCAACCTCGTGAATGACGCGCTCTAGGGGCAATCCGGTCGGGGTGAAGATATCTGCGAAGTAGGGACTTGCGGCAACCTGCCCCCGTCGGCGTCGAAAAGCGGATCATGGGGCGGGCTTGGGTACCCTCGCTTGGGTCAACGATAGGGCGCCGACAAGGAACAGAGCTGCCACCGTGATGAACGCGATACGATAGCTGCCAGTCAGGTCGACGGATGCGCCCGCCAAAATTGGCCCGATGCCGAATGAAACCATGTTAGTCAGGCCGATGGTTCCCATGATGCTGCCATAGTGCCGTATGCCAAATGCGCCCTGGACGACCAGTTGGAACAGTGCGCCGAAGGCCCCGCTGAAGTAGCCATATAGTGGGACAGAGATCCACATGATCACGGGAGAGCCTGCCCACATTATTAGAACCAAGAAGATTGCCTGGCCGCTCAAATTTATCATCAGGGCGTAACGGGCGGTGATACGCTCTGCGAGAATTCCCATCAGCAGTTTCCCAGTCATCCCGAAGATGGCAAATGTGCTTAGGGCCAGCGATGCGACCCTCACCGAGACTCCCTCGTCTGTCAGGTGAGTGATGATCTGCGGGAGGATAGCCGAGTAGGTGAAGGAACCCAGCATTATCGAGAGGGCTATGGCATAGAAGGCCCTCGAGCGGAGCGCTTCCCGAAGCGTCCAGCCAGTCAGAGGGGGACGAGTCTCCAGAGTCACCGTCTCCCCTGTCTCGTCGCCGGTACTCGGAACCGGGGGACTCTCACTGATGACCACAAGCGCATAAACAGTCAACGCCACGGAAATCGCCGCCAGGACAAGATATGACCCCTGCCACATCAACATTGGGAGAATCAGACCCAGGAAGGGAGGCATGACCAGGCCGCCGAAGTTGGCGCCCATCGCGGTGATTCCCATCACTCTGCCCCGGTTGCGTTGGAACCATATTCCCACGAGCCTGCCCGCGGGCAGAAACCCAGCTCCAGCTCCCAGGTACTGGATGAAGCTCAGCACGTACCAGTGCCATAGCTCGGTCATGAGAGGTCGGAGCAGGTAACTAAAGGCGATCAGCCCAAGCGAACCCGCCATGATGTACTTGGTCCCGTGGCGGTCCATAACTCGTCCGAGAAAAGGAGCTATCAGGCTCCCGAACGCGGTGAAGGAGAGGGACGCGCTGATCTGCGACCGGTTCCACCCGAAGTCGTCCTCCAGCGGCTCGATAAACAGGCCGAACCCATACTGTCCGGCGCCCACGGACAGCGCGGTCGCAAGGAATGGGACCGAGACCACCCACCAACCCCGATATATCCCGCGCCCGCGCATTCTTTCCATGATATGCATAGGCGCTAGAGTATAGAGCAATCTCCCATCGGTAGCACAGCCGTTTCTCCGGGCAGGTCGGCTGGCAAGATCGTGTGTCGCTGCTCTCAACCACGGCCCTGACAGAGATGGCATCAGGACCTGCTCATCCTGAGCCATGGACGCGATGCGCGCCGACAGGCTCATACTCTTGCCGCAGAACGCCTCAGGCCGCGGCCAGTTACGCGAAGCCTGCGCCGCCCGGCCAGCTGAAAAGAAAAGTCGGCGCGCCGAACAAGACAAGGAAACGCCGGGCGCGGGCGGGTGAGTGAAGAGAGCAGCGTACTCCGCCCGGAAAGCAGAAAGAGGGGGACAGACTCCGTTAGACGATCGGCGCTTCACTTATGACCCACGCGTTAGTCGGCTCGGACTTCCCCTTCAACTCCAGCCTGCGGTTCTCCAGTCCAGCGACGTCGAAGTTTGCAAGGCTAGAGGTCTCCCCGCTCACAATGATCTGGCCAGTGCCGGCGACAGAGGCCAGCCGGGCGGCGACGTTAACGTTATCTCCCAAGACCGCAATA
>JAPUKM010000128.1 GCA_027295645.1 Chloroflexota bacterium
TGGAGCAACCGGAGGCCACGGTGGACCAGCCGGAGGAGGTTGAGGAGACGGTAGAGCAACTGGAGCAACCGGAGGCCACGGTGGACCAGCCGGAGCAGGTTGAGGAGACGGTAGAGCAACTGGAGCAACCGGAGGCCGCAGTAGACCAGTTGGAGCAGGTGGAGGAGACGGAGCAAGGTGAAGAGAGTGTGACCGCCGAGGACGAGGAGCAACCGGAGGAGACGGGGGAAGCGGGGGAAGAGGAGGAAGGGACAAAGCAAGAGGAGGGAGAAAAATAACGGTATGTACGTTGGGGAGAGGCTTCCACCCCACGACGAGTTAGCCGAGGAGTCGGTCCTTGGCTCGCTCCTCATCGATGGTGATGCCTTCGTGCGCACACCGATTCTGCGGGCAGAGGACTTCTACCGGGAGAGAAACCGATGGACGTATGAAGCCTGCCATGATCTGTTCCAGCGCAGTGAGGCCATCAATCAGGTGACCGTGGCCCATGAGCTGGGCGCTCGGGACCGCCTGGAGGCGGCGGGAGGCGTGGCATTTCTGAGCCATCTTGTCGCCTCAGTCCCTACCTCCGTACACATAGAGCACTATGCGCGCATTGTGGGCCGGACGGCCGTTATGCGTAACCTCATCGGGGCCGCCACGGAGATCGCCGCCCTGGGCTATGAGGAGGATGCCAACACCGATGCCACCCTCAGCAAAGCGGAGGACCTGCTGCTGGGCATACGGGCCGGCCGGGAGACTCGGGGGTTCGTCTCCATCCGGGAGGTGCTTGACAAGTACATGGAGGATACGGCAACGGAGGCCGGACCTCTGGATCGGGGTACCGCACCCATCCAGACCGGTTACATGGATATCGATACGCTGCTGGGTGGACTCCAGAGGTCCGACCTGATCATCCTGGCGGCGCGCCCCAGCGTTGGGAAGAGCACCCTGGCGTTGAACATAGCACGGAACGCCGCCGGAAGTGGCGCCGTGGTGGGTATATTCAGCCTGGAGATGAGCCGGGAGCAACTTGTGCTGCGATTGCTGGCCAGCGAGGCAGGCGTGGACAGCCACCGGCTGCGTCTGGGGATCCACAGTAGAGCAGACGAGCAGAAGATCAGCGACGCCATCGGCGCCCTCTCTGATCTGCCCGTTTACATAGACGACTCACCGTTGCAGACCGTTGTGGAGGTGCGGAGCAAAGCACGCCGGTTACATATGGAAAAACAGGGAGTCGATCTGCTCATCTTGGACTACATGCAGCTGATGCAGGGCGTGGGACGCCAGAACAACCGTGTCCAGGAGATGAGTGATATCTCTCGGTCCCTGAAGGCGCTGGCCCGGGATCTGAGCGTTCCACTGATTGCGATCTCCCAGCTCAGCAGGGCTATTGAGATGCGAACGACCCATCGGCCGCAGCTCTCCGACCTGCGGGACAGCGGCAGTATCGAGCAGGATGCCGACGTGGTGGCCTTCATCTACCGGGACGATATGGTCTTTACCGAGGAGGAGTGGGAGCGGAGCTACCCAGACCGTCAGTACCCCAAGAACATAGCCGAGATCATCGTTGCCAAGCACCGCAACGGGCCGCTGGGTAGCCTCAACCTGTATTTCCGCGACCAGTACTCGCGGTTCGAGAACTACGCTGCGCAAGGGGCCGCCTGAGATGAGCCCGAGCACGGGCTTTGTCCGCGGGACCCGGTACACCTCGGTGCCCAACGCCCTGCTGGGACCGCTGCTGGCTGAGATCGACACCTTGCAGGAGCTGAAATGCACGCTGCGCGTCCTGGGAGTGATTTACCAGAGACGAGGCCGACAGCCTTGGGTAACACTGGAGGAACTGGAGGCAGACCGGGCCCTGGTGAATGGGCTTGCCCACGAAGATGGCGGCGCCAAGGAGGCGATGGGGCACGGTATAAGGCGGGCGGTGGAACGGGGCACACTGTTTGAGGTCCGACGGCAGGGAGACGGTGCGGTGGAGACCTTCATCTTTGTCAACGATGAGCAGGGGAGGCGTGCCGCACAGCGCCTAGACCCCGAGGCGAAGGGCTCTTCGCTACTGGAACCATCCTCAAGCGAGGGCCAGGCTGAGCCTCGGCCCGACATCTTCACCCTCTACGAGGAGAACATCGGCCCACTGACACCGTTGCTGTGTGAGGAGCTAAGGGAGGCGGAGGCGACGTATCCCTGGACATGGGTTGAGCAGGCGTTCCGGGAGGCGGTGGAGTTGCAGCGGCGGAACTGGCGGTACATCTCGCGAATTCTGGAGCGGTGGGCCCGGGAAGGCAAGGATAATGGAAAGCCTGGCAGATATTCTAAAGCGGCTGACCCTAAAGAGTACCTACGACGATACGGAAACCTCAGCCGCTGAGGAGGCACGCGAGGAGGCATGTCCGCGCTGCGAGGGCCGGGGTTGGCTGCGGACGGATGCGCCTGTAGGTGATCCCGCCTTCGGCAAGCTGGTCCAATGCTCCTGCCAAGCGCAAGCCAGCCAGCAGGAGCGGCTGGCACGACTGCAGCGGTACAGCAACCTGGGGCCACTGACGCGCCTCAGCTTCGAGACCCTGGATCCCAAGGGCCGTTCTTCGGAGCCAGAGTCCCAACGCCGATTTCGGGAGGCCGCCCAGGCGGCGACGGAGTATGCCCAAGAGCCTCAGGGATGGCTGCTGTTCACGGGGCCTGTGGGGGCCGGAAAGACCCACCTGGCGGCGGCCATCGCCAACCGGTGTTTGGAGCATGGCCATCCGGCCCTATATATCTCGGTGCCGGACCTCCTGGACCATCTCCGTGCCGCCTTTGCACCCACCAGCGAGGTCACCTACGATCAGCTCTTCGAGCAGGTCCGTAACACCCCAATCCTGGTCCTGGACGATTTGGGAGCCCAGGCCACGACGCCGTGGGCACAGGAGAAGCTGTACCAGATTCTGAACCACCGCTTCAACCTCCAGCTTCCCACGGTCATCGCGCTCAGCGGGTCTCTTGCCCACCTGGATGAACAGCTCCAGGCACGGCTGAAGGACCCGCAACTGGTGGTCACCATCGATCTTGGCCCCTCCGCCTCCTCGGCCCACTGGGTCCCGGATCCGGTCTTGGATAAGTTGATGCAGCATATGAGCTTCGAGACGTTCGACACGCGGGGGAACCGGGCCGACGCCACCGGCCAGGAGAGCCTGGAACGGGCGATGCACTCCGCCAAGCTGTTTGCTGGGGCCCCCTCCGGATGGCTGGTCTTCACCGGTGTACCCGGCTGCGGAAAGACCCATTTGGCCGTGGCTATCGCCAGTGAGCGGCTAGGCAAGGGAGATCCGACGCTGTTCAAGTTCGTCCCAGACCTGCTGGACCATCTCCGCTCCACCTTCAGCCCACAAAGCTCCGTTACCTACGACCAGCTCTTTGAACAGGTCCGCACGGCTTCTCTGCTTATCCTGGACGATTTGGGTGCCCACAGCAGCACACCCTGGGCGGAGGAGAAGCTATACCAGATCATCGTCCACCGGTTTGAGATGGGTCTTCCCACGGTGATCACCGTGCGAGGCTTCCTTGAGGACCTGACCGATGCGGTGGCATCGCGATTGAAGGACCAATCCCTGGTAGGCCTGGCCTCTATTCACGCATCGGACTACCGGGCCGGTGGAGCCCGAGCCAGCCGCAGAGGACCGGCCTACCGCCGCCCCTAGCACTGGCAGCCGAAGAGAACACTAGATGGGGGATAGCTCTGACTACGGGGAACTGCGTCTTCTGTGAAATCATTGCCGGGCGAGAACCGGGGGAGGTCCTGCGCCAGGACGACGATGTCGTCGTTATCCGCAACATACTTCAATGGGTGCCGGTGATGCTGCTGGCGATGCCAAGGCGACATATGACTCAGGCAGAGCTATGGCTGGACCCGGTTGCGGCCCAGGTCTGCCGTGCGGCGGCGGCGGTGGGTGCCGAGCACTGCCCCAACGGTTTCCGGCTACTGACCAACTTTGGCCGCGATGCGATGCAAAGCCAGGAGCACGGACATCTGCATATCCTGGGCGGCACGTTCCTGGGCCCATATGCGTAGAAGCACCCAATAGTCTCTGCTGCTTGTGGGCAGAAGGCCCACCCAAAAGTGATTTCCCTCCCTTACCCTCGCC
>JAPUKM010000129.1 GCA_027295645.1 Chloroflexota bacterium
TCCGCGTAAAACAGCACCAGCGTCCGGTTGTAAACCTGCTCGTTAATGGTCGCTAGCTTGGCGATGAACTCGACGGTGTCGTACTGAAGCTGGGCCTGGGCTCTGTCTCCGGTTTTGGCGTAGAGGTCACCCAGGACAGCAAGGGTAACGGGTTGAGGTATGACGGCTACGACCCGCTCGTATAGGTCTACGGCTTCGTCGTAACGGCCCTGGGCGGCGCGGGCTCTGCCCAGTCCAGCCAGGGCCAGATGGTAGTCGTCGAAAACCCTCAGTGCCGCCTCGTAATGCTCCGCTGACTCATCGATTCTTCCGGCGTTGAAGTAGAGGTCTCCTAGGCGTAGTAAGTACCAGGCCATACTCTCTCGGGATCCTCCCGAGTCTAGTGCTTCGTCTGCGGCGCGCTGCATCAGTTGCAGGGACTGCTCCGTGTTGCCCTCCAGCTCTTTCAAGCGCGAAAGGCGCGCCAGCACAGGTGGAGCTGGACCGTTACGCAACAACTTCCGGTAGGCGTCCCGGGCCTCGCGGTAATCGCCGAGCGCCAGGTGGGCGTCTCCTATCGTCCCCAGGGCCTGGATGCTCTTGGGGTCTCTTTCGTAGACACGCTGGGCCAGCTCGAGTGCCTGGGAAAAGCTGTGCTGGCTGTAAAGGGCCGATGAGAGATACGCTTCAGCCGGCGAGTAGTCAGGCAGCAGCTCAAGCGCCTTCCGGAGGGCAACTTCCGCCCGCTCATAGTTGGCCACGTCCCCGGTCTCGCGGGCCTGGCGGATATGCAGCTGCCCCAGGATGGTGTAGCTGATGAAGTCCCCGGGAGTTCGCCTGACCCTCTCCTCGAAAGAGCGAATAGCCTCACCGACAGGGGGAAGTTCCACAAGGTAACTACTGTTGACGGAGTCTAGGTCCAGCAAGGGTGTCCTCTCCTCTTCACCGTTTGGCCAAAGCGGGCCGAGTTGTGAAAAGGCCACAACGCCCAGGGACATCAGAAATAAGAAGACTGTCATTCGTTTGCTCATCAACCCAGATCTCTCTCGGGATGCCGAATCTGGCCACTGCCGGGGCGGCACCACCGCCCCGGCAGGTTGGTCGCGCCCTAACAGTGCTATGGTGCCAAGTAAGGGAACGCGCCGAGGAATGCCACGTCGTTTGCATCTACGCAGTCCGTGGTGATGAGGCCCTCGGTGATCAGGCCCAGCTCCGCGTCGATCACATCGTCTGCAAGTTGCCGGCCGTTAGGGAAACCGGCCGAAGAGCTAGTGTCGATAGTCAGGATGTCAGGCAGTAAGAAGTCGGCCAGACCCTGGATCGCCGCCGCGTCATCCGACGTATCATCCCCTGCACCGTCGTTCAAGGTGAACAGGAACGTTAACGTGTCCACGATCTCGGCCCGGAAGTCCCGCTGATCGTTTTTGGGCTTGCCGGTGTTGAACGCGTTCTTCTGGGATGGCTCGGAGCTTACCGGCTCAAACGGGTTGTTGGGGATGAAAACCGTGTTTATCGCCGGTCGTCCCATCCGGTCAACCCGGCCCTTGAAGTGGGTCCGGGCCCATACGCCTATGTCGTCAGGGCCAAGCGAGGAGCTTGGTACCTCCAACACTATGGCGGAGATTTTCCGGCTTGCAAAGAAGTCGCTGCCGCTGCCTCCAGAGCAAAAGTCAACCGCTAAGAATGCCGGCAAGTCGAAGAAGAACGGGTCATCGAAGAGGTCGGCACGAAGCACGCCACCGTTTTTCAGGTCGATATCTTCACCCGTCTTTCCCTTGCCCTTGATACCACCAGGACCTTTGACCTTCACCTTCTGCACACCGTCCTTGTCCGGCTTCGAAAACTCGATCTTGATCTTCTTGTCTTCTTTGGCATTCCCATTGGTATCGATCAGGAACTCGTACTTCGCCTTGGGGTGGAAGGTAGTGGGGCTGAGAACACCAGCCAGGGGATTGACCGTCATTATCAACACGGCGTTTGTTTGGGTAGTCGGGGACCGAAACGCGTAGACGTCGGCTATGTCCAGCCGCCCGTCCCCTCCGGGCGAGGTCAGTCCCGGCGCGTCCAGGTGGTCGGCACCGCGTGCTGTTAGCGCAGGTAAGCCTACTGCCAGGGCGACAACCAATGCTCCTATGGCGATGAAAGCCCACCAGAGGCGCATCAATGGAATTGTTTTACTCATGTTAACTCCTCGTTGTTTGCTTTCATGCAATGGATATATGCAGTAGAAGGGACGCATCCATTGTCACAGTCTTCACCTCCTTTTCCTTTCTCCCGTCTCCGTGCGATTTCGGTCCAGGGCCACGGGTCACGTGTCACGGGGATTGTGGGCCGATGCTATAATCCCCGACGCAATGCCCTCGCAAATGTATGCGAATAACCTTCGCTCTTGGATCACTGAGTCGATTGAGAAACGGCGACGGGGCACAATCGTGATGGCGGTGTGCGCCGAGTCCGGCCCGGGGACGAAGCAGTGATCCAGCGCATGGACGTAATCCGTATTGCTCATAGGGCTCACCGGTGAGCAGGCTCCATGAACGTTAGGTCCGCCAACGACGAAGCGCTGCTGAAGGCACTTCAACACAAGAGCGTCGACGCCTTGGAGGAGCTATATGATCGTCACCATCGGACCGCATTGGCTGTAGCCTACCGTGTGCTACGGGACAGAAGCCTTGCCGAGGACGTCATACAGGAGGCGTTCCTGGCCGTGTGGCGTCAGCCCGAGTCGTTCAGGCCGGAACGCGGATCATGCCGGTCATGGCTATTCAGCATAGTGCGACACCGGGCCATCGATATCACCCGGGGACGCTCCTTCGCCAAGGAGCGCCTGTCCCTAGAAGAAATTAGGTTCGAGCCGCGCTACCCTGACGTCTGGCAAGAAGTGAGCACGAGGCTGGATCAGGAGCTAGTTAGGAGGGTGGTGGACACGCTGCCGGAGGCGCAGAGGGAGGCCCTCATGCTCGCGTATTTTGACGGTCAGACACAACAGGAGATCTCTGAGCGTACAGGCGTGCCACTAGGCACGGTGAAAGGGAGGATGCGCCTCGG
>JAPUKM010000013.1 GCA_027295645.1 Chloroflexota bacterium
CTCCCAGGGCCGACGTTGGGCTTCCTGCCGTCGGGCAGCAGCCCAACGTCCTCCGGAGTACGGCGCACGAACAGAGCGCTGAGCGGCACCACCAGGATGAACCCGACGATCCCCAGTACAAACCAGGCATACCTCCACCCGAAGTTCAGGATGATGAACGCGGTGAGCGGAATGAAGATAACGGCGCCCACATTATGTCCAAGGCTGACAATCGCGGTGGCACGACCCCGCATGCGGATGAACCACTTGGCTATCACGGTGGGAGTGACGATTTGGGGACCGATAGCTGGGCTCGCCATACCATAGGCCACACCAATAAGCAGATAGAACTGCCAGAGCTGGGTCACCTGGGAGGTGAGCACCAGGGTTACTCCCAGAACCACACCACCACCCACCATGAGCACCATCGCGCCGTGCTTGCGGTCCACGATCGGCCCATAAACGGGGCTCAGAGTCATTCCAGTTAATATCATAATCGTCAACGCCAGGGAGACAGCGGTACGGCTCCAACCCAAGCTCTCGTGCATGGGGTCGAAGAAGAGGCCGAAGATGGAGACAACAACGCCTGAGGAGGCCCCGGCAATAGCCGATATGGCGACGATGTACCAGCCGTGGTACACCTTGCCCCGGCTGACGATACCTACAGGGGCCAATTAAGGCCCCTCACTCGGTTGGAACATAACATTCTCAAAGATATCCCTTGAGCCGGGGGGGTGTAAAGATGAAATCTAGCTTGGTGAACCAACTATACGGTGTTCTCACACATCATGACAAAGAGCACCATCAGACTTGTTCGGGAAGCCTTAGATTCTTCAGTTCATCCCGATGAATCGGGACTCCTTCAGAATGACATACAACTTAGCCATACTAAGCACATCTTGAAGTGTCATCCTGAGCCCCTCGCTCCCGCTCACCCTGAGCCTGTCGAAGGGTCCGCGAAGAATCTACATAGCCAGGTTGAAGAGAAGCACGGTAGCGGACGCAGCCCACGGGCATACGCACCGCAGGCCAAACGCCTCATTCAGTGTCTGCCGGAGGCAAGGGCTCCTTGGTCTTCGACGCCTCCGGCGCCTTCGTCATCTTTACAGCCTTCGGAGACACAATCCCCCCGGAGAACACGAACCGCATCGCCGTCTGTGGCGTGATCTCCGTGTCGTACACCTCGTCGAACGGAACAACCGCCAGCCATCCGGAGTTCGGTAGTGGCGCGGTGGGAATATAGACCACCGCGAGAGGCCCCTCAGCATCCGAATCTATTATCGACGTCAGAAACCCCATGGCCCAGTAGCCACGCCTGGGGTATTGGATCATCACCACCCGCTGGAATCCCGTCTCCTTCCCACCCGAAAACGACTCGATAAGCTGCCTGGACGCCGAGTACACCGTCCCAATCATCGGCACCCGGACCGCCGCCCTTTGCATCCACCGTATCAGCTTCACACCGATGCTTCCTGCAGCCAGGACACCGGCAAGATAGATCAGAATCACCGCCGCCACTACGCCAATGCCCGGAAAGCTCCAGTCCTCACGTCCAATCTCCGCAAAGATCCGCTCAATCCCCGGCTCCAGGACCCCGTTCACCACATCGTAGATGAACAGAAAGACAAGGTAGGTCAGGGCCACCGGGACCAGCAGTAGAGTCCCCGTTATTAGCATCCCGCGTAGGTGCAGGGTCAGCCCATTGCGCATGCGCCTCCCCCGCCCATCTTGGCCCTCCGCCGCTGGCTCCAACTCACCGTCCGGTCGCTCGGTCACACCTGCCCTCCAAGACAAAGATTACTGTGGGAAGTATAGCCCTCCCAGACACAAAGGCAAATCACTTGTACACGACCCCGTCAGAACCCTTCTGCCAGAGCATCTATCGTCTCCATCGTCGGGCCGCCCACAATCGGACAACTGATCCCCGCGGCCACATACTCCCGCAGCCGCGTGCGCACCTCGTCCCCATCGCCGTAGCAGCACACACGCTCCACCAGCGCGTCCGGGACCAGCTTTGCCTCCTCCTGCACCCGTTTCGGGTCAGCCGGCCACGCAATGCTGGCCCTCAGCCGTTCCACCAGCTCCGGGTCCACCCCGGTCGGCTCCGCAATGTGGGGCTGCTGCGCCAGGTACAGAGCAAGCCTGACCTTTGCCCTCTCCACAGCGGCCCTCCTGTCGCCGGTCACCTCGGCATCTATGAGCTTCACCCGGTCTATCTCATCCAGCCGTCGCCCGGCGGCCCTCGCCGCCACATTGACCGCCTCGACAGCCTCTCGAATAGCGGCCACTGTATAGTAGCGGTTCAGTACCACCCCGTCGGCCATCCTTCCCGCCAGGCGGAGCATCGCCGGACCAACCGCCGCGATGTACACCTTCACGTCATGGCCTCCCGTATCCCCATGGTCAAGGTACGCCCCGTCCAGGTGGACATACTCCCCCTCGTAGGACACCGGCCCGTTCCGTGAGAGCAGCAGCCTGACCGCCTCAATCACCTCCCGCATCGCCCGCGCGGGCCTCCGTCTCTCCACACCCACCCGCGTCGCCAGAGGGTCCCACCATGCGCCGAACCCCAGGATCACCCGGCCCGGCGCTAGAAGGTCCAACGTGGCGAACGATTGCGCGATCAACGCCGGATTCCGTGTCCAGAGCGGGATTATTCCGGTCCCCAACCGGATGCGCTCCGTTGCCGCAGCATACGCTGCCAGCGGCACGATGGCATCCGTGGCCAGCCGCGTCTCCGTGACCCAGATCGAATCGACACCCAGCCGGTCCGCGTACCGGGCCATCTCTATGTACTCCCGGACCGGGTGGCCCGGCAGATTGATTCCGAACCTGCTCGGCAGAGAGCTCATACCTCGGACCTCACCAGCAATTTCCCGTTGCGGGCCACAACACGGCCGTTCTTGATCACCCACAGCTTGCGTGCCTGAGTGATAATCGCCTCGTGTCCGGATTTCGCCTCAAAGATCACCATGTCGGCCCGCTTTCCCACACCCACACCGTGGTCCTCCGCGAGACCTATGGCGCGAGCTGCCCCCATGCTTCCCATCTCCAGCAGGTGGTCCAGCTCCTCTTTGGTGCGCCAGGAGCCCAGCCTAGCCACAAACAGCGCCAGTTGCAGCATATCCGCGTTGCCATACGGCTGCCACGTATCCCTGATATTGTCAGACATGTAGGTCACGTTGACCCCGCCGTTGACCGGCTCAATCACCCGCTCCTCAATGCTGGCGTTCGGATGGCAGCAGATGCTCACCCCCGCCTCGCGGCACGCCTCAATAGCCTGCTGCCGCTCCTCCGGCGTCACATGCCCCAGCGCGTAGCAATGGCTCGCCATCACCCGACCCTGCCATCCCTCGGCGATGGTCTTTTCAGCAATGTACGGAAGAGCGAACGGCCTGGCGGCGCGCACCTGGTCTACGTGAAAGTCGATATCCTTGTCGTACTCCCTGGCCAGCGCAAAGATACGGTCCACGTGGGCATTTCCGTCGGGGTCGGCCTCCGGCACACCCCCCACCAGATCGGCCCCCATTTCGAGCCCCTTGCGCAG
>JAPUKM010000130.1 GCA_027295645.1 Chloroflexota bacterium
TAGGCACGTCAAGAGGGGTCTGGTCAAAGTATCCGCCGCTGTCCAGCACCTCGCTAGAGGTAGCGTTCTTGAAATAGAAGTACTCAAGCTCTGGCCCGACGTAGAACGTGTAGCCCAGGTTGGCCGCGCGCTCAAGGTTACGGCGAAGAACATGCCGGGGGTCACCCTCAAAGGGCTGGCCTTCGGGGGTCTGAATGTCGCAGAACATCCTGGCGACAGCGTTCTCGCGAGGCCTCCAGGGAAGGATGCGGAAGGTGCTGGGATCGGGCAGGGCCACCATATCGCTCTCGTCGATGCGAGCAAATCCCTCTATAGAGGAGCCGTCAAAGCCCATACCTTGCAGAAGGGCGGTCTCCAACTCCGCCACGGTAATGGCAAACCCCTTCAGCTCACCGAGAATGTCCGGAAACCAGAGCCGGATGAACCGGACATCGTTCTCCCGGGCCGTGTGGAGCACAAACTCGATAGCATCTTCCCGCTCCTGCTTGTTCATCTTCTCTCCGTTTTTACCCGCATCTGGATGGACGGGAGGGGACATGGCGCAATGGATTCAGCAGCGACACTGCGTGCGACTGACCAGTGGCCTTGTGCGCACCCCAGCCAGGATATCAAGTCTATGAAGTTGTGAATCCTCTGTCAATTATTTGTGAAAGGCGTCACATGATCTGCTGGCCGCAACACCTCAAGGCAGCGGTGCAAGGTGATCGCCTTGCTCCGCCAAACCTGAAGGGCTATCAGAGAGTTAGGCGTCCCAATAGAGATGAAACTCCCAAGGATGCGGGCGCAGACGCACCGGGTCCACCTCATTGACGCGCTTGTAGTCAATCCAGGTCTCAATGACGTCTTTGGTAAAGACATCGCCGCGCAGCAGGAATTCGTGGTCCTGCTCCAGGCCGTTCAGCGCCTCCTCCAGAGAGCCGGGAACCTGGGTGACCGAGGCGGCCTCTTCCGGCGATAGCTCGTACAGGTCCTTGTCGATGGGTTCGCCTGGGTCAATCTTGTTGATGACCCCGTCCAAGCCGGCCATTAACATGGCCGTGAAGGCAAGGTACGGATTGCAGGTGGGGTCAGGCGGCCTGAACTCCACGCGCTTTGCATGAGGGCTCTTGCTGTAGACGGGGATCCGGGCGGCAGCGCTGCGGTTCCGCTGGGAGTACACCAGGTTGACCGGAGCCTCAAAGCCCGGTACCAGGCGCCGATATGAATTGGTGGTAGGAGCAGCCAGTGCCATGATCGCCGCAGCGTGCTTGAACAGCCCGCCTATGTAATGGAGCATCATCTGGCTGGCCAAAGCGTACCCGCTTTCGTCGAAGAACAGGTTCGTCCCCTCCTTCCACAGGCTCTGGTGGGTATGCATACCGGTACCGTTATCGTCGAAGAGCGGCTTGGGCATAAACGTGGCCGTCTTGCCATGGGCGTGGGCAACATTCTTGACGATGTACTTATGCAGCATGACCTGGTCGGCCATCCGGGTTAGGGAGCGGAAGCGCATAGAGATCTCACCCTGCCCGGCGGTGGCCACCTCGTGGTGGTGCACCTCCACGTCAATCCCGATGTCCATCATTTTGAGGACGCATTCGGAGCGGATGTCCTGGAGGGTGTCCACAGGCGGCACCGGGAAGTAGCCCCCCTTGTAGCGGGGCCGGTGTCCCAGGTTGGGAGAGCCGCCATTCCTCCCGGAGTTCCATATCCCCTCTTCTGAGTCGATGAAGTAGTAGCCGGAGTTGTGGGTCTGGTCAAAGCGCACGTCATCAAAGATGAAGTGCTCTAGCTCAGGGCCCCAGTAGCTCACATCGGCGATACCACTGCTCTTCAGATAGGCCTCCGCCTTCTTGGCGATATGCCGAGGGTCCCGCGAGTACGAACTGTCGGCCACCGGATCCCGCACGTCGCAGATGAAGCTGGCCGTCGGTATCCGCGGCACCGGGTCTACAAAGAGAGTGGTTGCGTCGGGCACAAGCATCATGTCGCTCTCATCGATGGTCTGAAAGCCTCGAATGGACGAGCCGTCGAAGCCCAACCCCTCGATGAACGCGCCCTCGTCCAGATAGTCCAGGGGCACAGAGAAATGCTGCATCGTGCCGGGTAGATCAGTGAACTTCATGTCCACAATCTGAATGCCCTGCTCACGGCAAAAAGAGAAGATATCCGCCGGTGTTGTAGGAAGCGCGTGCTTGGTGGTCATCAAAATCTCCCCGCTTCAATTGATCACGTTCAGTCTACGTACTTTCCAGCGGAGTTGAAGGGGGTTATGTTACTATCGTGTTACATTTCACAAACTTCCCCCCAGGAAGGAAGCTGCATGGCAGTGACGGGTTACGCCCTTTGTGCGGGGGAGCCCGGGGAGCGGAAACGGTAGCCCACGTTCCACACCGTTTCTATATACTCGGAGGTGCCGTCATCGATCTTGCTGCGAAGGCGGCGGATGTGCACATCCACGGTGCGGGTGCCTCCAAAGTAATCGTAGCCCCATATCTCGCTCAGCAGGGCCTCCCTGGTATACACCCGTCCCGGATAGGACGCCAGAAGGCAGAGGAGTTGGTACTCTTTGAACGTGAGGACCACTCGGCGGCCACCACAGGACACTTCGTACCTATCCAGGTCAATGACCATATCTCCTACCCGCAACACACTCCCCCCTCCGTCTGGGGCCTCCTCCCAGGCCAACTGCTTGATCCTGGACGTTACCTCCCCAGGCAAAGGGGGTGAAATGAAGAAGTCGTTGGCTCCCCAGGAGACGTCGTAGGCCTCCATCTGGTCAGGAGACAGGCCACAGAGGAGGGGAAGCCTCAATTGCCGGCACCGTCGCACCGCCGGGGGGACATCCTGAAGGTCACAGGCGCTCCCATCCAGGAGCACCGCATCCACCCTTCCATCCGTAGGACCCGTGTTCAGCGCCTGAACATCCCTGGTCACGGAGCAGGAGAGTCCCTCCCCCTCCAATACTTGGAGCAGGACGGTTGCGGGATCTCGGCGAGTCGCTAGAACGCACACATTATACATAGCACCAGCGCCACTTTCCGTGTCTGGTGCTAGTATAGCAAAGGTTGGTGGGGCTGGCCCTGCTCACACGGCACGGGTGCGATCAGACCTGATCGAGGTGCCGGAGGTCGTGCGCCCCCAGCCCTAGCCCAGGGAGATGTCCTCGCACTTCTCGCACGTCTTCGCGGGGACGAACCCCCAGCGCATCAGGTAGCCGAACACAAAGCAACCGGCACAGAACCCCACAGGCTCAACTCCGGCCATTGGCCGACGGAACCTCCGCATGGGGAAGGCCGCAGAACTCCTCGTAGTCGATGAGCTCGGTTACAGTGGGGCTGTCGCCGCAGACGGGGCAAGCGGTGTTCCGCCGTACCTTCACCTGCCGCGTCTCCATAGAGAGGGCATCAAAGAGGAGAAGGCGTCCCGTGAGGGTCTCGCCCAGACCAAGGATGATCTTAATAGTCTCTATCGCTTGGATGCATCCTACGATTCCGGGCAGGACTCCCAGGACCCCGGCCTCTGCACAGCTCGGCACCATTCCAGGCGGCGGCGGTGTCGGATACAGGCACCGGTAGCAGCCCTTACCAGGAATGAACGTAGCGGCCTGGCCCTCAAAGAGGAAGATGCTACCGTGCACACACGGCTTCCCGAGCATGACGCAGGCGTCATTGACCAGATAGCGTGTGGCAAAGTTATCGCTGCCGTCCACGATGATGTCGTATGGCTCCAGCACCTCCATGGCGTTCTCAGAGGTGAGCTGGAGGCGATGCTGGACCACCCGGACGTCGGGGTTGATGCCGGCAATCGTATCCGATGCGGACTCAACCTTTGGCCGCCCGATGTCCTGCGTCCGGTGGAGGATCTGGCGCTGGAGATTGGTGAGCTCCACATCATCAAAATCCACAATACCCAGCGTACCCACCCCGGCGGCTGCCAGGTAGAGCGCCGTAGGAGAGCCGAGCCCACCCGCACCAATCAGCAGTACCTTTGCATCCAGCAGCTTCCTCTGGCCACTACCACCTATCTGGGGCATGATGATATGCCGGCTGTACCGCTTAGCCTGCTCGGGTGTAAAAACCATTGGCTGTGTCTGTGTCATCGCTGTCCCCTGTCCCGCCGTTCTCTTTTGAATTAGATGAGTCGTCTAGGTTAACGGTTCGCCACCACTGGCAAAAGAAAACGCCCCTCTCCACACGCTTGAGAGGGGCGCAAACGCCAGGTCGGCGTCTGCCCCTAGTAGGAGCACATACAGGTGCAAACCGCTAGCTTTACTGTCATCATTTGAAGTCTAGAGCCTTCCTCAGGGGCTGTCAAGGAATGGCCACCTAGCACACCCTGGTGCAAGAGGCTAAATGTAGTACATGCCCCGGCCGACTAGGCGCTGCTGCTTGTTCGCCAGGTCGGCGATAGAGGTAGAGCGCAGCACGCTGTTGATTGTGTCCCCCACGGTCTGCCACACCTCGCGCTGTGCGCACGCGCTGGAGAGTCCACACTCCCCCGGGTGCTCCAGACATACCAGGGGTTCGCCTGTGCCCTCCAGGGTGACCATCACCATCTCCAGATTGATGTCTCCGGGGCTCTTGGCCAGGGCATGGCCTCCCTGAGGCCCTCTGCGGCTACGGACGAGGCCGAACTTCTGCAGTGTACCCAGCAACTGGTCGAGGTAGGGCTCTGGAATCTCCTGCCGCCGTGCGATCTCCGCCGTGGGAACGTGTCCGTCGGTGCCATGTTGCGCCAACTCAACCAGGGCGCGGATCCCGTAGTCCACTTTCATAGGTATCCGCATCATCCATCTCCCCGTTCAGCCTGGTATGCTATTATAGCATCGTACACTTGGCGAAACAAGCTAGACATACTGTAGTACGCCAAGGAAAACACTTGCGAGAGGCGATGACGGTATGACCACCCAGCCCTTGACTCTTGAACTTGAGCCACGCACCGTGGTTGGCAAAAAGGTGCGGCAGTTGCGTCGCCAGGGGATCACCCCAGTTCACCTGTACGGCATGGGTATCGAGCCGTTGAGCGTTCAGGCGGAGTCAGCAGCAGTGCAACGTCTCGCGGTACAGGCGGGAGGGAACATCCCCATCTCGGTGACCGTTAAGGGCCACCAGAAGCCCTACTTCGCCTTTATCCGAGAGGTGCAGCGTCATCCCCTGACGGAGGCGATCCTGCACGTTGACTTCTACCAGGTGACTATGACGGAGGTCATGCAGACAGAGGTGCCGATATACCTGACGGGAGAGGCTCCTGGCGTCCGAATGCTCAACGGCGTCCTCTTTCAGGCGCTCCACTCCTTCCGCGTCGAATGTTTGCCATTGGACGTGCCTCAGTACGTCGAGTTGGACATTGCCCAACTGGACGACTTCGAAAAGGCGCTCCACATCTCCGATATCAGCGTGGGCGACAAGGTGACCGTGCTCAATGACCCTGATGATGTGATCGCCCGCGTAAACGCTCCCAGGGTCGCAGTGGAAGAAGAGGCGATACCCGGTGCCGGGGAGGAAGCCCCAGAGGAGGGGGCTCCCGCCCAAGAGGCCCAGCCAACTGCAACGGGGGAGGAGTCAGGCTAGGCCGGATATCACGCCAGCCAGCTACCCTCTCTACCCCTCGGACGGCAGCCGGGAGCCAATAAAGTCGCGGTAGCCCCGTAAAAACTCCTGGGCACTCTGCGGGCGCCGCCCATCCAGTTGAAGCCGGACCAGCCCCAAGGCTCCCTCTCCTGTGACCACTGCTACGGGCGGATCGGCCATGCCGGGCATAGGGATCACATCACCGGGCACATGCCCTACCGTCCCACCCTGCACGGCCACTCCCTCCAGAACCCGGAGACCACTTCCCCTCCAGCGGGTGTGACAGCCCGGCCATGCGTCGAATGCCCTCAAGCGTCGCTCCAGCGCCCTGGCTGATAAGGCCCAGTCCATCTCCCCGTCGGCTTTGGTATACAGACGGGTAGTGGAGGACTTACCCTCGTCCTGGGGCACCGGAGCTATGCGGTCCGCCTCCCATGCGGGCAAGCTCTCCACCAGCAGCTCCGCCCCCAGGTGAAAGAGCCTCTCGGTTAAGACCGTCGCGGTATCTTTTGGAAGGACGGGCTCACGCCGCTGGGCCACCACTGGGCCGGTGTCCATCCCTTCATCCGTCAGGATGATGGTCACCCCGGTCACCTCGTCACCATCGAGGAGAGCGGTGACCACCGGCGACGGACCCCGGTGACGAGGGATTAAAGAGGGGTGGACGTTCAGCACACCCTTGGGCGGGAGCGTGAGCACCTCCGGCGGAAGAATGCGCCCGTATGCCGCCACCACAATCACCTGGGGATGCAGAGCGGCCATCTGGGCCACCGCTTCCGACCGGCGCAGGGAAGGCGGCTGTAGGACAGGGAGGCCGTGTTCCTGGGCATAGAGCTTGACTGGCGGTGGCGTCAAGCGCCGCCCGCGTCCCGCAGCCCTGTCCGGCCTGGTGACCGCCGCCGCCACATGATGCCCAGCATCGAGCAGCCGGGCCAGCACCGGAACCGAATACGCAGGCGTTCCCATAAATACAATTCTCATGGTTATAGCCCAGGCATTATAGTGAGCGCAGCCGGAGGAAACAACGCGGCAATGGGCGACAACGAACACCGCTAAAAAACCGTCTAAATATTCCTTTCCCCGCCTCTTGAGCCCGTCAATTCCGCCCGTGCTATTGTTATCCACGCTGATTCTCGGCATCTTTTTGTCCCACTAAGGACGGCAGGATTTCACCCGTGAAGACAACCGCACAACAGGTATGGGAGACGGCCCTAGGCCAGCTCCAACTCCAGGTATCCCGCCCCAGCTACGAGACGTGGCTGAGGGACACGGTAGGTCTGTCCATAGACCAGGACTTCATGACGGTCGGCGTGCTGACGCCCTTCGCTGCTGAATGGCTGGAGCGACGAATGTACCACCTTCTCCAGCGGACCGTGGGAGAGGTCACCCGAACCGCCGTACACTTACAGTTCCAGGTCATCCCCCCACACCAGCCCAACGGGGCCAACGGCAACGGAGTCTCGCCTGAGGTACACCACAGCCAGCCCACCCTTGCGGAGAGCAACGGGTCGGATGCCTCCAACAGTCCGCGTGCAGACAACGGCAATACCCCGGGAATCAACAAGCGGTACACGTTCGATACCTTTGTAGTCGGCAAGTCCAACCAGCTGGCCCACGCAGCCGCAACGGCTGTGGCCGAGCGCCCGGGCGAAGCGTACAACCCTCTGTTTACTTATGGCGGGGTTGGGATGGGAAAGACCCATATCATGCACGCAATCGCTCGCGACGCCGCCATATGTAAACAGAGGGTTGTACGCT
>JAPUKM010000131.1 GCA_027295645.1 Chloroflexota bacterium
CATATCCTATATGGGAGTGAAGATCAACATCATCGACACGCCCGGCCACGCCGACTTCAGTGGCGAGGTTGAGCGGGTTTTGAACATGGCCGATGGATGCCTACTCGTCATCGACGCTGTGGATGGCCCCATGCCCCAAACACGGTTCGTGCTACGTCATGCCCTCCAGAAGCACCTCAAGCCCATCGTCGTCATCAACAAGATCGACCGGCCCTTCGCCCGCCCGGCGGAGGTCGCCGATATGGTACAGGACCTCTTCCTGGAGTTGGCCACGGATGCCGAGCAACTGAGCTTCCCGTTCTTCTATACCGATGCCAAGACGGGGTACGCCTTGGCCGACCCGAAAGACCAACCGAGCAGCATGGCGCCTCTCTTCAGGGCCATCTTGGAGCATATCCCACCGCCCGCCGGCGACATTCACGGCGGCTTCCAACTTCTGGTGGCCGCGCTGAGCTATGACACTCACCTGGGGCAGATTGCGGTGGGACGCATCGCCCGGGGGAGCGTATCGGTGGGACACGCGGTGGCCCGTATCGCGCGGGACGGCGTGACAACCATCCACAAAGTGACCAGGCTTTTCGTCTATGACGGGCTCTCGCGGGTGGAGGTGGGCGGAGCGGAGGTGGGTGAGATCATCGCGCTTGCCGGGCTTGACCACGTGGCCATCAGCGACACCATAGCCGCGGCGGATGACCCGGAGGAGTTGCCCGGCATCGACATCGGCCAACCGACCGTCCAGATGACCTTTGGGGTGAACACCTCGCCCTTCGCCGGACAGGATGGACGCTATGTCAACTCCAGACAGCTGCAAAAGCGCCTCTCAGATGAACTCCAGACCAATGTGGGCCTGCGTGTACAGGACACCGACAGCGCCGAGACCTTCCTGGTCTCGGGACGCGGTGAGCTACACCTGGCCATCCTCATAGAGACGATGCGCCGGGAGGGCTATGAAGTCCAGGTCTCAAAGCCGGAGGCCATTGTCAAGATCGAGGATGGACAGAAGCAAGAGCCGTATGAACTGCTGGTACTGGACGTGGGTGAAGAGAGCGTTGGCTTGTTGATAGAGAACCTCTCCTCCCGGTTGGCACGGATGACCGATATGCACGGCAATAGCCAGGGGCAGGTGCGACTGGAATTTGAGATCCCAACGCGCGGACTCATCGGCCTTCGGAGCTTTTTCCTGAAGGCGACCAGGGGAAATGGAGAGATGAACAGCATCTTCATGGGGTACGAGCCGCTACAGGGCGAAGTGAAGTCCACTCGAGCGGGAGCTCTTGTCGCCGCCGAGACCGGCATCGCATTGACCTACGGTCTGAATAACGCCCAGCAACGGGGGTTGACCTTCATCGAGCCCGGCGTCCCGGTCTATGAGGGCATGGTTGTTGGACTACATGCTCGCGACAACGACCTGGTGGTCAACGTGTGCAAAGAGAAGAAGCTGACCAACGTGCGGTCCTCCACGTCGGACATAGCCGTCAAGCTCACTCCCCCTATGTTGATGAGCCTGGAGGAGGCCCTGGACTTCATTGCTGAGGATGAGGTCGTGGAGGTCACCCCCAAGAATATCCGCCTCCGCAAGCGCGTCCTCCTCAACGATGAGCGCCATCGCCTTCGCGGGAGGGCCCGCGTCCCTGCCCGGCAGTAGGGGCCTGGCTTTATTCGCGCTCGTAACGCCGGAACTCCACCGTCCGGCACCCGTCCGGAGAGCGCCACGGGCCATGCGGCATCCCGGGCGGTCGGCACGCATACATGCCGGCGGTGAATTCCCGCTGTAGGGTGATGTCATAGATGCTCCCCTCAATGATCCAGACCTCCTCCCAAAAGTCATGGGTCAACGCTCCCATAGGGGTGGTGTCGGTGCCTGGTTCGAAACGCAGCAAACGGGTGTAATCTCCGCTCGTCTCGTCCAGAGACAGTATCTGCTCGCTGAGACCCTGTATCCCGCCAACCCCCTGGCTCGGAATCTCGCTGGGGTCAAAGAACTCCAACTCAGGCTTTGGCACAGTATTGCTCCCTTGGTATGCAGGCATTCGCTCGGCTGTCGGCACCCTTGCTAGCCAGCCCACAGCCCCTGGAATTGCGTGGCGACTGCCTGCTCGTAGGCCACCGTCTTGGATAGCATCCCCATCCTCTGCGCAAACCGGTTCATCTGATCGACGGTCTCTTCCGATATGGACGGATCGTAGTAAGGAAGGTCTCGCTCGATCAACTCAGTAATAAGCCCGGCCTCCGTCGGTGGAAAGCGTAGGTCCCCTACCTCCTTCGCCCGAGCGGGGTTCTCGCGTAACGTCCTCTGCGCCCTTATGATCGCCCGCACCGCCGCCGCCACCTCGTCGGGAGCCTCGGCGATCTTCTTGTCTGAGGCGATCAGTGCCGGGAACGTGTAGCCGCGAGCCCCAGGGGGGCCGTCGCCCCGGCGCACGTCCAGCACCACCGTACCCGCACCCGAGCGCACCGCCACCTCAGTGCCCATACCATTCGCCCAGAAGCCATCGATCAAGCCTGCCGCCAGTGACCTTGCGGCATGCACCCCGAAAGAGACGCCCGGACCCAGAACGCCGGGGACAGGAGCAATGGTGACGCCATGTCGCTCAGGGTCGATACCAGCTTCAGCGAGCAACCCCACCAGCCCGGTATCCGGCCCCGGCGCTGCGCCGATGCGTAGTCCCTTCACAGCCTCGACGTCTCCCCGCTTCGCACCAAGGTCGGAACGCAAGACGAGGAACCAGTACATGTGCCGGGCTAGAGCAACAAGCAGCTTTGCGCCGTCCCAGTCAGGAAACGCCGTCAGCGTCGCATGGGCTGAGCCTGCGACAAAATCCAACGCCCCATCCCTCAATGCCTCCATGGCCTTCGGCACGGGGAAGAGGAGTTCAATCTCCGCGTCCAAGCCTTCGGTTTTGAAGGCACCAAGGTCCACTGCGGCTATTGCCGGGAAGTAGGAGTTCGAAACCATATCCGGTACGCCGATGCGCATGGGGTTCCCTCCTCGGTGTAGCGTGACTTCAATCAAAGCTCCTGAGGTCCGCGACGGTTTTGGCATCCATCCTTCGGATCACCTCTGATACCAGCTCAACGGCGCCATTGAAATCTTCGCGGTTCATAACTCCGTTGTGGTTGTGGAGATAGCGTACGGGTACCGTGATGTTGATGCTGGGAACGCCCTCATGGGAACGCTGCACTTCAGCGCCGTCCTCTCCGTAGCCGCTTAGCACCTCGAACTGCACCGGAATCCCCCTGGCCTGAGCGACCTCGACAACAAAGTCTCGAAGCTTCAGGTTCGGCAACATGGACGCATCATGCAAGAAAATTCCTGGGCCATCACCCAATCGCTCCTGCGCCTCATCGGAGGAGATACCCGGATAGTCGGCAGCGACACCGGCCTCAAGGTTGATACCGATATCCGGCCTAACCTGGTAGCTACTGGTCTGAGCACCCCGTAAACCTATCTCCTCCTGGACGGTCGCCACCGCGAAGGTGGAATTGGGAGGCCGTCTTTCGTTCAGCGACCGTATGACCTCAATCATTGCCGCCAGACCAACGCGGTCATCAAACGCCTTCCCCATGTACAGTTTGCCCCCGTTCAGCTGAACGAACGTACTGTCCGGTGCGATAGGGTCTCCCGGCCGGATGCCCAAACGCCCTTTCGCATCGTCGCTACTCGTGGCTCCCACATCAATAAACATGTGGTCGCGTTTCATGGCCTTTGCGCGATCCTCAGCCGACATCACATGAGGAGTCTTCAGTCCGGTTACGCCCTGCACAGTGCCCTTGCGAGTCAGGATAACGTACCGCTGGTTGATGATCCCTTGGTCAAGCCAACCGCCAAGCGTCTGGAATTTTACAAACCCCTCCGGAGTTATGTACTTCACAAGCATACCCAGCTCGTCCATGTGGGCTGACAGCATTACCCTGGGGGATTCAGCGGACCCAACGAGATGCGCTATCAACGAGCCTACTCCATCGGTCTTCATGTCGCTTACGAGGGGAGAGAGCTCACGTCGCATGATGGCTCTCACCGGGCCTTCGAAGCCCGTCGGGCCGTGGGCATTGGTCAACTCCTTCAGCAGGCGTCGAACTCGTGGCATGAGACCTCCCCTGGATTCTTTTAGTGGATCAATGTCCTTGGAGACTGGTCTAAGATTAACCATAGAGCAACAGGGCTGCAACTATCCAATTGGCCGGCTGCTAGGCGTCAGGACGGTCAGTGCCATCGGGTCGATGACTGGGCCGGAGGGCACCAATGAGAGTGCCCATGAAGGCAAAGGCCACGGCCAGCAAGAGGCTGTCCGTGAAGCCCAGGCCGATGGCCTGCCGGTCAACAAGATTGGGAGGCAGTCCTTGCGAGGTCAGTGCGGTCCGGTGGGAATCCTCTCTAATCTGGAAAAGGGTTCCGATCATGGCCGTGCCGGTTGAGGCAGAGACCTGGCGGCCCGCTGCAACTGAGGCGCTTGCGGTGCCCCACTGCTGCCGGGGAAGGGATTCGATAATGTGACGCGTATTCGGTGGCTCAAATAAAGCGGAGCCAAAACCCGTCATAACCATGCCCAAGACTACAAAGGAGAGGCTACCAGCAGCCCCCTGTCGACTAAGTACCAGGATCCCTGAAGCCATGATCAGCAGCCCCAGGGTAACGGGAGTTCGGCTTCCTATCGCGTCGCTAAGGAGACCGCTTATAGGCGAGACCAGAAGGCGGATGACAGAAAAGGTAGCCAGAAGAAGGCCTATGCCGAAGGAGGTCATGCCCAGAGCGCCGGAGAAGTAAAAGGGTGTGAGGTACATCACAGAGCCCTGAGCAAGGAAACTGAAGATAAGGGCCGCCTGGCCTAGAAGAAAGCGGTTATTCTTGAAGAGTGCAAGGTCCAAAACAGGGTGTGACGCCCTCTTCTCGATAAGGATGAGCAGCGGAAATAGGGACAGGGTAGTCAAAGCAGCCGCCAAGACAACCGGGCTATCCCAACCCATGCGGCCCACCTGGTTTACTGCCAGCAGAAAGGCGCTAATGCTACCGAACAGAGCCACGGCCCCAAAGATGTCCAGTTGACCTCGCGCGTCTTGGGGAGGAGCGGACAACCTTAGGAATCGCCAGGACAGAAAGAATCCCAGGAGAGCCAGGGGTATCCGCGAATAGAAGATCGACTGCCAGCCGAGAGTCTGCACGAGAATGCCGGCCAGCAGAGGTCCTGAACTGAGCCCCAGGCCTCCTACCGCGGAACGCAGACCCAGCGCCCTACCCTGCTCTGTGGCAGGGAAAGCCCTCATGATAAGGGCGGCCTCGGAGGACAGGAGCATGGCGTGTCCCACGGCCTGGAAGCCCCGACACGCGATGAGTTGCCCTGACCCCTGGGCTAGGGAGGAGAGGGCCAGCCCAGCTGTGAAGACCAGAAAGCCAAGCGTGAAAACGCGGCCAAGGCCGAAGCGATCAGCCAGATTTCCGGTGGTGAAGATTATGCTGGCGCTGACCAGCATATACACAAGCTGGACCCAGATAATTACGGAGGGGCTGGAATCAAAGGCCTCAATAAGCGTGGGAAAGGTGACTACAACCCCGAGTTCGGAAGCGGTCAGATAGTTTCCGATGGCCACGATGCCAAGGGTGACCCATTTCGAGGGCACATGGGTTATTGATGTGGTCACATTCTTCTCTGGGATAGGCACTGGGCGCTAAGGATAGCATAGGCAAAAGAGATGCCCATGACATCTCAGAGGGTTTAAGCCGGTGCATCTCCCCGGAAGCTGGCCTAGCCTGTCAAGGAGTAGCGTGCGGGGCTCACCGCAACGCGCCGCTCCCTCGTTAGCTTTGCCAGGTGGGTCTGGACGTTGCGCTCCGCAGCGTGGCGAAGGCCTCTCTTGAGGTTCCGGGGATAGATGTCACGGACTATCTCCGCGACATCGGTGATACCCTTGGCCAGAGCGGCGAGGACCTGCGCCTCCCGCTCGTTGCGGTGGTTGATGTACTGCTGGACGAGGCGCGCGCCCTGCGGTGGAGGGACAACCGGCCCATGGGCAGGGCAGATGGTATCGTGCCGGAAGCTGCTAAGGAGCTGAAGGGACTTCATGGAGCTGGAGAGGTCGCCGACAGTTGTAGACGACCCACCGAGAATGGTGTCGCCTGTGAATAGGACGCTGTCCTGTCTCAAGTAGTAGCAGACGTGGTCCACCTCGTGGCCCGGAGTGAAGAGGGCGCGGAGGGTGACGCCGCCGCCCGTCTTCATGAGCTCCCTGGACCGCAGGCTGACAACAGCCTCCGGCCCAACGATCTTCCCCAGTCGCTCAGCCAGCTTTGGATGACAGCGGATGGGAGCGGATGTGGCTTCGTGGATGCGATCGAGGCCGCCTATGTGGTCGCCATGGCTATGGGTGATCAGGATACCGGTGATCTTGGGACTACCCAGCGCTTTGTAGTAGTCAAGGATACTCTTGGTCCAGGCCCGGTGGTGATCGCCCGTGTCGATGAGGACCATATCCCCCTTCGGGTCGCCGACGAAGTAGTTGTTGCTGCCGCCGGGGTGCGTGACAGCGCCGTCGTCGATGTGCATGGCGTAGACGTGCGGTTTGACCTGCATAACCAGCCTCTCCGTTCGTAGTGCGTCGAGTATATCGCATTTTATGGTGCCGTCTGCTTGGTATCTACCTACGTCTCTCTCGCCCACCATGAGCGGGATAAAGGGCAAAACGCTGGACGTGTTCTCCAAAGCGCACAGCTCGTGAGGGAGAGCTTCGGTCGGCACTAGCCCTGATATGAAAGCCGGCTCGCCGCAGCCTTGCTCAAGAACCAGAGGAGCCTTCCGGACGCAGGCTGGACTAAAGCAGCGGGAGGAGCGGAGGCCCCCTCTGCAGGCTGCAACACCTGCTGTACCACCGCTGCCTTGGACTCGCCCGTCACCAGGAAGGCGACCTCGCCGGCGGCGTTGAGAAGCGGCAGAGTGAACGTGAGCCGATATGCCTCAAGTTGTGGTATCCAGTTGGCCACTACCAACTGCTGCTCCTCCCGGAGGGCGTCAGTGCCAGGGAAGAGCGACGCCGTATGGCCGTCGGAACCCAGGCCCAGCAAAACCAGGTCTATTGAGGGTGTGGACTCGCCAAATATCCGGCGCAGCACTCGCTGGTACTCCTCAGCAGCCTCGGGAGGCGGTGCTTCACCTCGCATACGATGGACATTGCTCTCCGGAACCGGCACGCGGTCCAGGAGCGCCTCCTTGGCCATGAGGTAGTTGCTCTCCCGATGATCCGGCGGGACGCACCTCTCATCACCCCAAAAGACGACCCACCGCTCCCAGGTCAGCCGCTTTACATACGGTGGCGAAGCGAGCGTCTCGTACAGGCGGCGCGGCGTAGAGCCGCCGGCCAGAGCGACAGTGAATCGACCCCTCGTCCGTACCCGTTCTTCAGCCAGAGTGGTGATGTACTCCGCGGCTTCGGCTGCCACCTCCTCCGGCGTGCGCAAGACGTGCCGTTCAGCCATCGTCCTCGTCATGCACTCCACACGTCCGCACCCAGCGGTGCCCGTTCTCGGCCAGCAACTCGTCAGCGGCGTCGGGGCCCCATGACCCGGGCTCGTAGAGGTGGGGAGGAGTCCTCTCCCACGCCTCCAGGAGCGGGTCTACGATGCGCCACGCCTCCTCTATGTGGTCGCTGCGGATGAACAGCGCGGCGTCTCCCTCCAGGGCATCCTGGAGCAGCCGTTCATACGCCTCGGGAAGCACCTCGCTCTTAAACGCGGTATCGTAGTGGAAGTCCATGTCCACTGATCGCATGCTCATCTCCTGGTCGGGCACCTTTGCCTGAAATCGTAGGTGTGCCCCCTCGTCCGGTTGAAGGCATATGGACAGGATGTTTGGAGAGAGAGTTTCACCAGGACCCAGGGAAAACATCAGGTGCGGCGGGCGCTGGAACTGGATGACCACCTCAGACACCTTATCGGCCATGGCCTTCCCGGTGCGGAGGTAGAAGGGCACCCCGTTCCAGCGCCAGTTGTCTATATACAGGCGGAGGGCGGTGAAGGTGCCCGTGACGGACTCAGGCGCTACGCCCCGCTCGTCCAGGTATCCC
>JAPUKM010000132.1 GCA_027295645.1 Chloroflexota bacterium
TCTCATGCTGATGGAGGAAGGCCGTCTGCTACTCGACGACAACGTATCCCAGTATCTTCCCGCCTTTGATAATCCTCAGTCGAAAGATATCACCATCTACCAACTACTCACCCATACCTCCGGGCTGCCGCGGAATGACCCAATAAGCGAAATTGCTCGCGAGAGACGAGGACCACCATCTGTTTCTCCTTCCTTGCGGTCAGGCGCTGACGGTCACGGTCGGGTAGGTCCCTCTATCGAACCTGGAACTGAGTTTTTCTATAGCGACCGTAACGCTAGAGTCTTGGGAGCACTCATCGAAGAGATCTCCGATATGCCGGCCGAAGAATTCATTCAGAAGCGCATTCTGGACCCGCTTCAAATGAACGATTCCTTCTTTAATCACACCCGCCCCGACGATCAAAGAAGGTCGCGGGTTGCTGCCGCGTACCGTGGCGAGCCCGGCAACTGGGACAAGGAGTTTGAAAACTCAGACCTCCCACTACGCCAGTTTCTCAGTCCTTCGTGGGGATTACTCTCCACGGGCATGGATTACGCGAAATTCCTGAGCATGATGCTTAACGGTGGCCGGTTTGGGACAGGGCAACTCTTATCCCCGTTAACCGTGAAGTTAGCCACCAGTCCGCACTCAGAGTACGTCTACGATGCAGCCAGCTTATCAGCCTTGAGAAACCAATTAGACGCGTGGACGTTCTATGGTCTGCATATTCGATTAACGCCTTCGGGAGCCTTTGGTCATGGTGGCGCCCAAGGTACGCTGGCCTTGGCTGATCCTCAACAGGATCTGATCTTCATTTACCTCACTCAGTCACGCGGCCATCGAACAAGATGGCGTTTTGTAAATCTCGTTTACGCGGCGATCGTGGAGTAATGCATCGAAAGGCACTGTCAAGTTAACGATAGATCGGCGAGCTCCGACCACCGGAATCCGCTAGTGCGACCATTTAATTGGGGCGAGTTCGCATAGGGAGGGGAAGATGAAGCGAGCTACCTTTCTCATGGTTTTGTTGGGCCCGGCGGTAATCGCTTCCCTGGGTCGCGCTCAGCAGGCGGAGCAATCCGAGCGGGAGGCGATGTACTACCGCTACATGGAGTTTGCCTCCTATATCGAGGGCGGCAACGTTGATCCCCACTGGATGGCCGACGGCAGCAGCTTTTGGTACTCCGAGGGCACACCAGCGAACACCGTCATCTACAAGGTGGATCCCAGGGTCAACTCCAAGACACCACTGTTTGACACCGAACCTCTGCGCCAAGCGCTCGCGTCTGTGCTGGAGCACGAGCCGCCGTACCAGGGCTTGCCCTTCGACACATTCGACTTCGTCGAGGGAGAGACGGCGGTCAAGTTCACTGTCGAAGACGAGGAGTTCATCCTCCAGCTCGACACTTATGCGATTTCCCGTGCGCCTGGCTTGTCGGAAGCGGAGAAAAATCGGCTGGTCCCACGGATCGTCTGGCGCGTCTTCCCCCGGAGCGCGCCCGACTTTATGGAGGTGCTATCTCCTGACGGTCGCTGGTTCGCCGGCCTCAAAGAGTACAACCTCTGGCTGCGTTCCACTGACGACGACCGTAGCGTGAAACTTACCACTGACGGCATCGAAGACTACAAGTGGGGCGGATACGACGCGCGGCCATGGGCCCACTGGTCGCCCGACAGTTCGAAGTTGGCCTTAACGAAGGTGGACTGGCGTGGGGTAACCAAGATCCCAGTCGTTCACTGGCTGAACCCGGTGGTGGAAGTGGATTGGGAATATACCCGCCCGGGCGACCTGCTGGCGGGCACCCCTACCTACCAAACCGACATTTTCATCATCGATATCGTCTCCGGACAGCGGGTGCGGGTGGACACCGGCCAGGCGCCAGACCAACGTATTTACATCGTCGGGTGGCAGCCCGATGGTTCAGAGTTGCTTTTCCTCAGCCTGAATCGCGACTTCAAGAAGGTGGATCTGGTGGCAGCCGATCCCGCTACCGGCTCCTCACGCGTGATCCTCACCGAAACTACTGAGACATTCCTCAATCTTGATTACGTTCAGCGCTCCGTTTCTCCTTTGTTTGACGACGGGGAAAGATTTCTTTGGATGTCTGAGCGGGACGGTTGGAATCACCTTTATCTGTATGACATGGACGGGAATCTGATCAGGCGGCTGACGGAAGGAGTCTTTCCCGTGATCCGCGTCATCGCTGTGGATGAGCAGGCCGGTTGGGTCTATTTCTTAGCCGGCGCTGAGATGCAGCGGCCGTACGACCGCCACCTCTACCGGGTGAGCCTGGAGGGCAACAACCTCACGCAGGTGACCGAAGCCACCGGCTGGCACGCCAGTCAGTTCTCTCCCTCGAAGGAGTTCTTCCTGGACACCCACTCCAGTGTGGGTCGGCCGCCGGTGGTGGAGTTGCGACGCGCAAACGGCGAGCTGCTGCAGACGCTGTCCGAAGCCGACATTGATGAGCTCACGGAGGAGCTGATGTGGAGTTCGCCCGAGGAGTTCGTGGTCAAGGCCACTGACGATACAACCGACCTTTATGGAGTCCTCTACAAACCCTACGACTTTGACCCCAACAAGAAGTACCCGGTGATCGAGCTTATTTATGCAAACCCGAGGGGTATTTTTGTGCCGCACACCTTCCAGTCCAGGGACCCGTGGAAGGAACAGCTGCAGGCGCTCGCACAGTTGGGCTTCATTACATTCATCGTGGACGAGCGCGGGACGGGCGGACGGGGTAAAGAGTTCCGGGACGTGGCCTATAGAAATTACGGCCGCTACGACATAGCCGACCACGTCGCTACCCTCGAGCAATTAGGGGCAGATCGCCCTTATATGGACCTGAACCGGGTAGGTATATTCGGCACCTCCACGGGCGGTTACTCTACGCTCCGCGCCATGTTGTTGGCCCCCGATGTCTATCACGTCGGTATTGCAGCTAAAGCACCGGTAATAGCATCGGCGGAGAGTTACATGGACTTGCCACGGAACAATCCAGAAGGGTGGGAGTATTCCTCCAACCTCAGGATAGCAGGAAACCTCAAAGGCAAGCTGCTACTGATCCACGGCACGAGCGACATCAACGTCCCCTTCGGAGGGACCATGATGATGGTGGAGGCACTCATCCAGGCGGGCAAACCCTACGACTTGTTGGTATTTCCTGAGCAGCCCCACGCTTCTGAAAAGTGGGGGACTGTTAGTACCGATTACATGCGGGAAGCCATTCGCCGATACTTCCAGGAGCATTTGCATCCGTAGACCACCAAGAGTTGCGATTGACGAGCAAGCAGTAGCTCGATGGGGCTGCGAATGACCGCTTTCCCGAAAGCGGACATTCAGAATGTTCGTCTTGCGATCGAACCAATGTCTGCTATTGGCCGAAAGCAGACATTCAGACCTCTCGAGCCTGGGCTAATCCAGGCAGATTTCACCTGATTTTGGGCCATCTGGCGGCCTGAACTAGGTAGAATCCCCTCTAGGAATCATTTCCGCTCACCAGGGGGAAGCATGGCCTCAGTTTGGGGAGAATTGAAGCGACGCAACGTCGTTAAAGTCGCAGTGGCCTACGCCATTGTCGGATGGGTGTTGGTCGAAATAACCTCGACCGTTCTGCCCACCTTCGAGGCTCCACTGTGGGTTCTCCAGACCATAACCTTCGTCATCATCATGGGCTTCCCCCTCGCACTCATCCTTTCTTGGGCCTACGAGATT
>JAPUKM010000133.1 GCA_027295645.1 Chloroflexota bacterium
ATTGGCCCAGGCCATTGACTTCCTGAACGGAGTTGCTCATGCTGCTCCTCCTTGGCTTTGGATTTCGCGAACTTGTAGGGCTCGCCGCTCCATAGCCGCGATTTTGTCCAGACGTCGGAGGTGGCGTTCCTCACCGGTAAAGGCGGCGTTGAGGAAAGCCGCCACCAGGTCCTTGGCCAGCTCGATTCCGACAACCCTGGCACCCAGGCAGAGGATGTTCATGTTGTCATGCTCCACCCCTTGGTGGGCGGAGTAGATGTCGTGGCCCAGGCAGGCCCGGACCCCAGGCACCTTGTTGGCGGCGATGCAAGCGCCCACGCCGCTACCGCAAATCAAGATGCCCCGCTCGGCCTGGTCCGATGTCACCGCACGGGCTACCGCTTCGGCGAAGTCGGGATAGTCGTCGGCGGGATCAAGGGAGTATGCTCCCACATCTACTACCTGGTTTCCCTGGAACTCCAGCCAGGGAATCAGGTCTTTCTTCAACGGGAGGCCGCCGTGATCTGCTCCCACCGCGACAACCTGGATCATGGTGTACTCCTGGTCACTAGGCGATTTGCCAGCTCAGCCATGTGCTGGGCAGTCAGTCCAATTGTTCGTAGAGCTCCCCAGCAGGGGCTGAGGCTCCGAAGTGGGGGATGCCGATGGCAACGCCTCGGCCGCCGACGTACAGCTTCCAGGCTGTGGGAGTGGCCGTCTCGATTGAGACCCGTGAGGCCCGCGCCGGTGAAGAGTGCAAAAACCCATAGATCGATTGTTGGAGCCATTATGGATCTCTGTCCCCCCTGGCGCTTTCCGGGACTCTAGATACTCGCCCGGCTCGGTTTTTAATCGCCGGTGGGCATCCTCTTTGCCGACACACTTTTCGGTGCATTCATGGGTGAGCAGGTTTTTAGCCAGCGATTCGCCAAGCCTTTCTATTGTCTCACCCAGGCGAAGCCTGCCTTCACTAAAGGCTTAGACTCCGTCAATAAGTGTGTCGGGGGCCTGTTGGATGATTCGGGCTGGCTCTTGCTCCCGTATTTCGTCTTTGGGCATGTTGTCTTCGCCGACTCAAATGTTTTTGGGTTCTAGCTGTGAAGTGTGTCTATGGTAATCGTATCAGGGATTGAATGGGGAGTAACTCTCGAATTCCCAGCGTAATGGCAGTTGGCCGTAGGTCTCGAGGACAAGATCGATCCGATATGACAACAGCCGCTCCGCCTAGACATCAGCGGCGTGGGACACGTCGGCCCGGACAAATATGGCTTCGCCGCGCATTTCCTTAATTCGATCCAGTGTTTCCTCACCGCCAGAGGGGTTCACATCGGAAACTACCACCTTGGCCCCTTCCCGGGCAAAGGCCAATGCCGATGCCCGGCCAATTCCCGAGCTGCCGCCCGTCACTAGAGCGACTTTACCTCCCAATCTACCTGCCATGCTGTCACCTCATCAGTCTTCACCAGTTTTGAATCCGGGAGCGCTCCACAGCCATGCAATTACACCCAAAAACTGAGAAGATGCGCATGAGGGAGCCGGTCCCGCTGCTGTATGCATCCGTCAGCCCAGTATCCCGCTGCATTTCGGTTCGACTCATCACGACTAGCAATCACCCTGCCAAGCGGTTCACTCTGTCCTGTGGGTTTCTTAACGTTAGGCCGTAATGCCCCGGCAAGCCTTTCGCCGTCAGTGGCGCTCTGGCGGCAAGGAGATGGGAAAGGGTACGTTGGGGTACTGTTTTAGGAGCCGCCGCCACACGGCATGACCGACTTGCTCCGCCCTACGAACGATATCCTCTTCGTCGATGGTTAAAACTTCGCTGTCACGCATCAACCAGCGTCCGTCGACCATCACCGCCTCGACGTCGGATGCTTGGCCGTTGTGGACGAATCCCGAGACGATGCGTAGCGTGGGGACCAGGTGAGGGCGCATCATGTTGATCATGAATAGGTCGGCCTTTTTACCCACCTCCAGAGTGCCCGTCTCCTGACCCAGTCCCAGGATCTGGGCCCCGCCACGGCTAGCCCACTCCAATACATCTTCGGGCTGGGGGTCCATCTGGTCGTTGCGGCGTACCCGCTCCAGGAATAGCCCCGCCCGCATAACCTCCACCATATCCTCGGCCATATTATCCGTGCCCATCCCCATGCCGCACCCCGCCGCCAGCAGCTCCTTTACCGGCGCGGCCGCGCCCCGGCGGGCGGCAATGGCGGCGTTATTGGACACCCCGGCGCCGGCTTGGCCCAGCAAGGCCACTTCCGAGGGGTTCACGTAGCGACAGTGGGCCAGCACCAATCGGGGTCCCAGGAAGTCGTTGGCAAAAAGATAGTGGGTTGGAGAAACTCCTCGGGCCCGCATCACCGCCTCAATCTCGTTGGGGCTCTGGGAGAGGTGAATGGTATAACCCACCCCGTAACTATCCGCCATCTCACGGCTCCGGCGAAGCAGACCGGGCGAGCATGTCTCCGGAGCGTGGGGGGCGACGAAGCAGGAAATCCTGCCATCAGCCTTGCCGTGCCAGCGATCGATCAGGTCGGCGCATCTTTGCAGACCCTGGTCCATGCGGGCCGAGGATGAACCGTTTCGTCCGCCCGACGCGTCCACGTCATTCACGCTATCCGCCAAGACCATCCGTAGTCCCGTCTTTTCCAGATGCTCGGCATAGTCCGCGACTTCCGCTTGGACCTCCAACAAGCAAGTGGTCCCGCTGCGGATGGCCTCCAGCGCCCCCAGGGTAGCCATTACCTGCCGTTCCTCTTGGGTCAACAAGGACCGAGCCGATGCGGGAAACCCGAG
>JAPUKM010000134.1 GCA_027295645.1 Chloroflexota bacterium
GGCCCAGATCTCTTCCCGAAGGCCCTCCATGCCGACGAAGGGGTTGTCCGGGGGAATAGAGTAGCTACGCCCGTCGCCGGGCGATCGGGGGTCGATGCGGAGGATGGAGCCGAGGAGGGTGGCGGGGTCCTGGCCGTTGCCCTGGGGGTCGCCGCCGGAGCCGCCGTCGCCGAGGCCGATGTAGAGCAGGCCGTCGGGGCCGAACGCCAGCATGCCGCCGTTGTGGGTAGGGAAGGGCTGGGGCACCTGCAGGATGATCCGCTCGCTGGCGGGGTCGGCACGGTTTGGGTCGTCCGGACGGACGGAGAAGCGTGAGACGACGGAGCGTCGGGGTGCCGATGCGGTGTAGTAGACGTAGAGGTGGCCGTTGGTGGCATAGTCGGGGTCGAAGGCGAGGCCGAGGAGGCCCTCCTCGTTGCCACGGTCGCTGACCCGCTCACGGATGTCCAGGAACACCGTGGCCGACTCAACCGACTGGTCGTTGGGGAAGAGCATGATCCGGCCGGGCTGGAGGAGGACGAAGAGCCGGTCGGTGCCGTCTCCAGCGTGGGTCAGATAGACCATACGGTCAAGGGAGAGGTTGGGGAAGGCGGGCTCCACGTCCATGGAGACGAGGGAACGGGCAGGCTGCTCTACGATTGGCGTGGCGTCACTGCCGGCGCAGGAACTGAGGGCAACGGCAAGAACCAGCAGGAGGCTTGCCGAGGCAGGTGCCAAGGTGAATGTGATGCCTGGACTAGCTGATTTCAGCCAGGGCCTCATCCATATTCGGGGGTTTATAGCCGACGATCTTATGGTCGCCGATAACGGTCACGGGGGTGGACCGGTACCCCAAGGCGATGAGTCTTTTCCGGGCTTCAAGGTCAATAGAGACGTTGTGCTCGGTAAAGGGGATACCCTTGCGTGAAAGATACACTTTCACCATGTGGCAGGGGCCTCACCCGTTGGAGGTGTAGACGATAATGTCACTATCCATCACTATCAATCTTAGCAGATCGCTGTTTGGCTTTCCAATCTGCCTTTGACTCGTAGTCATCGAAGAGGCCCTGGCCGGGCGCGACCACCTCGTCGAGGGTCTGGACGAACTCCTCACCTGCCTCGTATTTGCGAAGAAACTCTTCGCTCACGAAGAACATTCATATACAGAAGCCGTCTCGCTCGATGTCCTCGTGGTGCCGATCGCAGGGGCAGATCTTCTTGCGATCCTCGACGGGATCGCCGCTGAGGGGCATTCAGGGACAGTAACGGAAGCCATAGAGCCGCTCGTTCTCGCCCAGGCCCTTCTGGACCTCTGTGACGACCTCCGGCTCCGGGAAGAAATCGTACGGGCTGCGCTGGACATACTTCTCCGAGAAGTCTACAGCACGCTTGAAGGCCTCTTCGTCGGTCAACTCACGCCTTGGCATGATCCTCTCCAGGAGTAGATGTGGGAGGGAATGGTGAGTACATAGTGTAGCACTAGGGACTCGCGGGCTGCACGCCGCCCAGGCGCATCCGGGCGTGCATTTCGCAGGGCATGGCCCGGAAGGCGCGCGCCTGGCCGCGGAGCCGCTCCACCATTTGAGGCATGACCAACTTCACCTCCTCCAGCGTCTTGGAGTGGGCCACCTCAATACTGAGCATTCCAGCGGTGCGACAGGAGCAGCGTATTGCGAAGTAGAGCTTGTGAAAGCCGGAAACGCCGGACAGGTTGAGCTTCAGCTTCTCCAGGGGTGTGAAGCCGGTCTCTTCGGCCAAGGCCTCACGGAACACGCCCCAGATTTCGGCCAGGGTGGCCGGGTGAGCTGCTCGGGCAGATGAGGTCGGGTCGTCGTGGCTGGTCAAGGGTTCTCCGTACGAGGTTTGGGCCATCGGTACCGTTCGCCTATTTATCGTACCTGTGGAGACGGCCAGGAGTCAATGTGGATCGCGACGCCGTTATCACTGGTGTCGCTACCCGCTTCCACTGGACAGAACTGAAACGGGGCT
Source organism: Chloroflexota bacterium (assembly GCA_027295645.1). Taxonomy (GTDB): domain Bacteria; phylum Chloroflexota; class Dehalococcoidia; order Lucifugimonadales; family JAPUKM01; genus JAPUKM01. The sequence continues at coordinate 1,969 of JAPUKM010000134.1, forward strand.
CCTACAATAAAGCTACTTGTAAGGTAGAGGGATATCAGAGTATGACCTCCAGACCAACCCCAGACACTCAGCGTGAAGCAGCAGCACCAGCCGCACCATCGACGGCGGTGGTGGCCGTGGTCTACACCTCACCGGAGACGGTGGTGGAGGATATCCACCGGGCCATGAAGCTGGCCCACGTGGAGCAGCACCTGGACAGGAGCGCCCCTACTCTTCTGAAGATCAACATCTCCTGGCAGCACTGGTACCCGGCATGCTCCACGACGCCGTGGCAACTGGACGGCGTGATTCAGGGGCTGCAACGGGAGAGCTACGGGGAGCTGATCCCCGCTCAGAACGGGACGGTGGTGGTGAACTCCTACGAGGGGGAGATCAAGAACGGCCACCTTCCGGTCCTGGAGAAGCACGGCCTGCGGAGCGTTCATCTGGATACGCCGCCGTCGCCGTGGGTGCCCTATGTGCCGAAGGGGGAGATGCTGGTGCTCAACGATATCTTCCCGGAAGGGCTGATGATTCCCGAGCTGTTCGCAGGGAGGAATATCGTGCACCTGCCGACGATGAAGACGCACGTGTTCACGACGATGACCGGGGCGATGAAGAACGCCTTCGGGGGGCTGCTGCACCGGAAACGGCACTGGACGCACTCGGTGATCCACGAGACGCTGGTGGACCTGCTGACGATACAGAAGGAGATCCATCCAGGGCTGTTTGCGGTCATGGACGGCACCTTCAGCGGAGACGGTCCGGGGCCGCGAGCCATGCGATGGCACATCAAGAACGTGATCCTGGCCAGCGCCGACCAGGTGGCGATCGATGCGATCGCGGCCAAGCTGATGGGCTTCGATCCGATGGAGATCAAGTTCATCCGGCTGGCCCACGAGCGCGGCCTTGGCTGCGGAGACCCGGGCAAGATACAGGTGGTGGGAGAGGATGTCAGCAACGTGAACTGGCACTTTAGCGGAGTACAGAACACCTTTGCCAGCCGGGGACAGAAGCTGATCTACTGGGGTCCGCTGAAGCGGCTGGAGCACCTGCTCCTGCGGACCTTCATTGCACCATGGTCCTTCGTTGCCTCAAACCTGTACCACAACGTCTACTGGCTCAACCTCTTTGGGAAGCGGCGTATCAAACGGGCACTCAAGACGGAGTGGGGAAGGCTGTTCCAGGACTACCGCAGCTCCTAGGCCGGGCACGGTCTCCGTTGTAGAGCACAGACGACACCCGTTGACCCAACGCCGAGCGATGTGTATTCTCCGACCCAATGGGCCGGAAGCTCCGCGCCTTCGTCGTACATTTCAGCTAGAAGGAGCGACCCGTGGCGGATGCGGACCTGGGCGATGTGACGATCCACTACGATGAGACGGGCGTCGGGTCGCTGGCCTACGTCTTCTGCCACGGCGGGGGCGGCTCCGGCCAGGTGTTTGTAGAGCACTTCCCGTTTTGGGGAGAACACTTTCCGCGGGTGGTGACCTGGGACAACCGTGGGATGGGCCAGTCCTCGCAGACGGCCAAGTACTCGCTCCCTCTGTACGCATACGACCTGGCGCGCCTTCTTGACCAGATCGGAGTGGAGAGGGCGGTGCTGCACGGGGTCTCCTGGGGCGGTGTGGTGGTGCTGCAATTCGCCCTGGACTATCCGGGCAAGTGTGCCGCCATCATCGTCGACTCCAGCTCCAGCGAGGTGAACGTCGCCGCGTCGGAGAACTGGTACAACCGGGGAGAGGTAGCGCGGCTGGGGGCCGAAGCGAAGCTGGACGAGTTCCGGCCGGCCTTTGCGGGGCACACCGCCAGCGTCCAAGCGATACGGGAGCGGGGGATGAACGTACAGCCTAAGCACGTCGATTCCTACGTGGCAATGATGCGGGCACTCGCGGGGCTGCGGGAGCACCCGCTGACCCCCAGGCTCAGGGAGATCGGCTGCCCGGCGCTCATCGTGGGGGCCGGACAGGACGCCACGGCGGGCGCCGGGGGCTCCGTGGTCATGGCCCGGAACATCACCAATGCCCGCCTGGAGATATTCCAGGAGTCCAGCCACGGGGTCTACCGCCACAAGCGAGATGAGTTTCGGGCGCTGGTGCTGGAGTTCTGCCGTGACCACGGCATTCTCCCGCCAGAGTAAGCAGGAGGATTGAGAGGAA
>JAPUKM010000135.1 GCA_027295645.1 Chloroflexota bacterium
TCCCGGATGTGGTGCACGTGCTCATCAACGGCCGCATAGTGAAATCCGGCGGCAAGGAGCTTGCCCTGGAGATCGAGGCCGAGGGCTACGACAAGTTCGAAGAGCAGGTCGGCGCCGCTTCGCCCGACAGATAGAGGTCCGCCGCGCCATGGCTCAGCGTCCACCGACACAGGAATCCACCTATCTGGAGACGTTCAAGACGCTCCAGAGGAACGGACACGCCCAGGACCCCGCGTGGGTGCAGTCACTCCGGGACGAGGCGATACTGCGGTTCGGCGACCTCGGGTTCCCCGTCAACCGGCGCGGAAACGAGGAGTGGAAGTACACGAACGTGGGTCCCCTTGCCAGGGTCCCCTTCCGCCCGGCTACCGCGCAGGCAACGCTCCAGAGCGCTGACCTGCAACGCTTCGGCCTCGGCGAGCCGGCAAAGCACCAGCTGGTCTTCGTCGACGGCAGCTACGCCCCGGAGCTCTCCTCCATCGTCTCGCTGCCAGCGGGCGTGCGCGTGGTCGACTTCAAAGAGGCTATGGGCTCGTCGCCCACGCTGCTCCGGGAGCACCTGGCGCAGCACGCCTCCGGTGAGGCCAACGCCTTCGTCGCCCTCAACACGGCCTTCATCCACCATGGAGCCTTCGTTCACATCCCGGACGGCATCCGTGTGGAGGAGCCGGTCCTCCTGCTGTTCCTCAGCACGGCGAAGGATGAGGATACCGTCTCACACCCCAGGGTGCTCATCGTCACGGGCAGGGAGAGCGAGGCAACGCTCATCGAGAGCTACGGCTCCCTTGCCGATGCCCGGCACTTCGTCAACGCGGTCGCGGAGGTCGTCGTAGGCCAGAACTCCACCCTGCGGTACTACACTATCCAACGGCAGGGCGAGCAGGCGTTCCACGTCACCAACACCCAGGCGGTCCTGGACCGGGACGCCTCCCTCTCATCGGTGAACATCGATCTTGGCGGTGGGCTCGTGCGGCACAACCTGAACGTCCTCATGGGCGCTGAAGGGGCAAGTTGTATGCTCAACGGCCTCTACATGACGACCAGGTCCCAGCACGTGGACAACCAGGTCGTCATCGACCACGCCAAGGGCCACACGACGGCCCGGGAGCTATACAAGGGCATCCTTGACGGCAAGTCCCGGACCGTGTTCCACGGCAGCATCATCGTGCGCGAGGGCGCCCGAAAGGTCGACGCCGACCAGTCCGACAAGAACCTGTTGCTGTCTGACCAGGCGGAGGCGGACACCAAGCCCGCCTTCTGGATCTACTGCGACGACGTCAAGTGCACCCACGGGGCCTCCTGCGGGCAGATCGATGAGGAGGCGCTCTTCTACATGCGCAGCCGCGGCATCGGCGACCGCGAGGCGCGCAGCCTCCTGGTCCGGGGGTTCGTGTCGGAGATCGTCGACAGCATAGAGTACGAGCCGTACCGCAAACACGTGGACGGCCTGGTGCAGAGCACCCTGCGGGAGTGGCTGGGAGGCGATGAGGCGGCGTAAGCCCCGCTGAGACACGGCCATGTTTGATCCAAAGGAGATCAGAAAAGACTTCCCCATCCTGGACCGGCAGGTCTACGGCAAGCCGTTGGTCTACCTGGACAACGCCGCCACCTCCCAGAAGCCGCGGCAGGTCATTGAAGCCCTGACCGACTACTATCAGCGGTACAACTCCAACGTCCACCGCGGGGTCCACGCCCTCAGTGTGGAGGCCACCGATCGATACGAAGAGGCACGCCAGAAGGTCGCCGACTTCATCCACGCACCCGCCGCCGAGAGCATCATCTTCACCCGCAACACCACCGAGGCCATCAACCTGGTGGCCTACTCCTGGGCGCTAAAGAACCTCCACCCAGACGATGAGATCGTCCTCACGGAGATGGAGCACCACAGCAACCTTGTCCCCTGGCAGATGGTGGCCCAGCAGACGGGTGCTCGCCTCTGTTTTATACCCGTGGGAGAGCACGGTGCCCTGGACATCTCCTCACTGGACACCATCATCAACCGGCGCACACGGCTGGTCTCCATCGTCAGCGTCTCCAACTTCCTGGGCACCATAAACCCCGTGGAGACCATCCGCGACCGGGCACGGCAGGTGGGCGCCCTCTTCATGGTGGACGGCGCCCAGAGCGTGCCCCACATGCCCACCGATGTTGTGGAGATGGACTGTGACTTCCTGGCCTTCTCCGGCCACAAGATGCTGGCCCCCACCGGCATCGGCGTCCTGTACGTGAAGCCCTCCGTGCTGGAAACGCTGGAGCCGTTCCTGCGAGGCGGCGAAATGATCCGCGAGGTGTGGCTGGACCATGCCACCTGGAACGATATCCCCGCCCGTTTCGAGGCGGGCACACCCGACATCGCGGACGCCATCGCCCTGGGAGCCGCCGTCGACTATTTGCAGACCCTCGGTATGGAGAACGTGCGCAAGCACGAGATAGAGAGCACCGCCTACGCCCTGGAGAGGCTCAGGGAGATCGAAGAGATGGACATCCTGGGACCCACGGACGCTGAGAGCCGGGGAGGGCTCGTCGCCTTCACTCTGGGCGACGTTCATCCCCACGACGTGGGGACGCTGCTGGATAGCGACGGCATCGCCATCCGGGCCGGCCACCACTGCGTCATGCCCATGCACCGGAAGCTGGAGCTGGCCGCATCCTCTCGGGCCAGCTTTTACGTGTATAATACCCGTGAGGATATAGACGCCCTGGCTTCAGGGCTCAAGAAGGCGCTAGACTACTTTGCACGGTCCAATCGAACAGGAGCTTGACGAGCTCTATCGGGAACTGATCCTCGATCACTACCGTAGGCCCCGCAACACCGATCTCCTTCCTGACGCTCAGCACAAGGCGGAGGGATTCAACCCCTTCTGCGGCGACCAGGTCAACCTCCAGGTCATGGTTGACGCCGGCGGCACCATCGAGGCCGTTGGACACCAGGGCAAGGGATGCTCCATCAGCCAGGCCTCCGCCTCCATGCTCACCGAGATCCTTAAAGGGAAGTCGCTGGAGGAGGCGCGGGCCACCAGTGACGCCTTTCGCAGGCTGTTGCGCGGCGAAGAGGTCGAAGAGTCCGAACTGAACGCCTTGGGCGACGTCGGGGCGCTTCAGGGGGTACGCAGGTTCCCCATCCGCATCAAGTGTGCCCTCCTGCCCTGGACCACCATGGAAGAGGCATTAGAGCAGGGCAAGCAAGGGTAACGCCAACCGGCACGTTCAGCCCCAACCGGGCATCAAAGGAGACCACCCATGTCCTGGATACGAGAGGACCACACCAACATAAAAGGCCTATCTCCTGTCATGACGGTTGTATCCATCAACCCGAAGGTATTGGAGGCCTTGCGAGCGTGGAACCAGTCCATCTCCTTCGGCAGCTCCGCGCTCACCAGGACACAGGAGGAGGCCATCGCCGCCACCGTATCGGTCATCAACAAATGCCGCTACTGAACGGTAGCTCACGGAGGGGGCCTCCGTCGCGAGTCTGACAACCCTGAGCTGGCCAGCCACGTCATGCACGACTACACCAAGGCGGACCTGGACCCGCAGACCCGGGGAATGCTGGACTACACCGCCAAGCTGACCCGCGATCCCGGAGCCATGCGAGAAACAGATGTCCAGAAGCTGAGAGACCTGGGACTGAGCGATGAGCAGATCCTCTCCACGGCGCTCATCGCCGCCATGTACGCCTTCATGACCCGCCTGGCCGATGGCCTCGGAGTCGACGTGCAGCAGGACCGGATAGAGTCCATCGAGCGCTGGCTGACCGGCCCCGCCAGGGAGCAGGAGTGGCTGATGAAGGGCCACGGCTAGGCCCACAGCAGGATGAGCAGCTCACGCATATGCCCCCTTCCGCTCGTGGTGAGCTCCGACCTGTGGATGTCATTCTGAAGAATCTGGGGAGGGATTGCTCCACCCCCTCCGCCACAGACCCTTTGCAGACTGAGAGTGGATGTCATTCTTCACCCCGATGTGTCGGGGTGAAGAATCTGGGGAGGGGTACATCCTCTGCGCGCACGGCATTCGTACTACCTATAGAGAGCAGTATGGATATGAACCACCCTGGACGGAGACCGACCACTCCTTGACCAAAGCCAAGCGTTGGATAACCCTCGGCCTTGCGGTGCTCCTCACCGCCGCGGTCTGCTCCTCCGGCGTCCTCTCGCGCCCGGAGCCCCTGGCCCCGGAGCTGGAGAACATCTCCGGCTGGATAAACTCAGAGCCGCTGCTCATTGAAGAGCTACAGGGCAAGGTGGTCCTCGTCGACTTCTGGACCTACACCTGTGTCAACTGCATCCGCACCTTCCCCTTCTTGAAGGAGTGGCATAACAAGTACGCCGACAAGGGGCTGGTCATCCTCGGAGTGCACACACCCGAGTTCGAGGTCGAGAAGAGACGGGAGAACGTCGAGGCCGCCGCCGCCGAGTTTGGGCTCGCTTACCCCATCGCCCAGGACAACGACTACGGCACCTGGAACGCCTTCGACAACCGCTTCTGGCCCGCCAAGTACCTCATCGATAAGGACGGCTACATCCGCTACACCCACTTCGGCGAAGGGGAGTACATGGAGACGGAGCAGTGGATACAGACCCTCCTTGTCGAAGCCGGCACACTGTCGGAGGAGATCCCCCTGAACCCGGACGAGGGGCCACAGCGAGCGGATGTGCAGCCCCTCATAGATGACGCCGACCTGCGGTTCACCAGAGAGCTGTACGGCGGCTACGATCGCAACTACCACCCCAGTGGACAGTATGTCAACGGCATCGCCCACCCCGCTTACTACGACGGCCGTGACGAAATCAATGCCTACACGGACCCGGGCACTCACCTCAACCAGTACCTCTACCTCCAGGGACATTGGCTCAATGGGCCGGAGAGCCTGGTACATGCCAGGGCCACGCAAGGCTACGACGACTATCTCGCCATCAAGTTCTTCGCTACCTCGGCGAACGCCGTGCTGCGGTCCGCCGGCGGCGAGAGCTATAAGGTGTGGGTCACCCTGGATGGCCGGAACCTGACCGAGGAGAACAGGGGTGTGGACGTGACCTTCGACGAAGATGGCCGGAGCGTGGTCATTGTGGACGAACCGCGCATGTTCCGGCTGGTGGAGACCGGAGAGCTGGCGACTCACGAACTGAGGCTGAGCTCCAACTCGGACCAGTTCTCCCTCTTCGCCTACACCTTCGGCTTCTATACGGAGGGGCCATAGAGGCCGGGCGCTCTGCCCTACTCCGTGACCCGGAGCCGGGCCCAGTGCAGGTACTCTGACGAGGCGAAGTTCGGAGCAAATCCCTGCACACGCGTGCGCCACGCCCAGAGGCTGGAGCCGGTGACCGGCATGAAGAGCAGCGCCTGGTCCATGACGTACCGCTGTAGCTCTCGCAACACCTCTCCCCTACCCTCCTCCGCTACAGACTGCCGCTCAATGAGCCCGTCCAGCTCAGGGTCAACTGCGCCGGTAATCCGCCAGATGCCCCGGCTGTGCAGCAGCCCGGAGAGGAACCGGTTCGTGCCGCTGACGGGAGGAATCGGCCCAAGAAAGACCTGAAAATCTCCCGCCTCCCATATCCGTTCTGCATAGACCCTGGGGTTCAGTATCTCCAGGGTGGGCTCAAAGCCGACGGACTCCAGTCGGCTTTTGTACAGCTCGCCCAGCGCAACGTACCTGTCGCCAAAATCGGCCACGGACACCGTCAGAGGGACCGGCAGCGCGACTCCCGACTCCGATAGAAGCCTTCCGGCCTCCACCCTGTCACCAAAGTACTCTCTCAGCTCCTCCTCCGAGAGGAGCCACTCCCGCCTCTCCACCGGCACGCCCAGCGCGACCTCCCCCTGCCCGTCCCACGCCTCACGCAGCGCCTCCCAGGGGTCCAGCGCCTGGTACACCGCTCGCCTCACCTCCACGCGGTTCAGCGGCGGCTCCGATGTCTTCAGCCCCATCAGCAGACCGGTGCCCGGCTGTGGGAACCGCCCCGTCTGGACAGAGCCCTCCCGGCCCTGGAGACGCTCCCGCATCTCCAGAGGCAGCGTGGTGATATCCGCCTGGCCGACCAGCAGCGTCGCCAGGCGCACCTCACTATCAGCAGCCACCTCAACCTCCAGCATCTCAAGCCCGGGAAGTCCCTTTTCGAAGTAGTCCGGGTTGCCGGCATACTCCGATTTCGTTCCGACCCGGGACTCCAGTATCCACGGCCCCGTCCCAATCGTCGGCCCCTCACGGAGGTGACCGTTCACGGCCACCGCCTCCGGGGCCACCACCTTCGCCTGCCCGTGAGCCAGCGATCCCAGGAAGTCGGCGTCCGGGCTGGCGAGCGTGAGCGTCACCGTCAGCGGACCCGACGCCTCCACGGATTCCAGACCGCTGAGCAGCGTCGCACCGGGGGTCCCGGGCGTCAGCAGCCGCAGCAGACTGAAGGCCACGTCCTCCGCCGTGAGCGTTCGACCGTTCACCGGCGGACGGTCCTGCCAGCGCACCCCCTCCCTCAAACGGAAGGTATAGGTCAGCGAATCGGGGTGCTCCCAGCTCTCGCACAGGTCGCACTCCACCTGCTGGCTCGGAAGGGCCACACCTGGCCCCGCCTTGAGCCGCAGGAGCCTGCTGTAGACCATGCCGGGGCCCACGGAGATGAGCCCCTCCGTGACCTCCTGGTGCACATCCAGGTGAGGCGCTCCGGCGGGGACCATCAGCCTGGCGGTTCCCTCCGGCCTCCCTGGAGTCGCCTCCGGCGTTGGAGTGACCGCCAGCGTTGTCGTCGCAGTTGGCATGGCCGTAGGGACCGCGGTGGAGGTCGGTGTGAGCGCCGGGGTGGGAGTTGAGGAGCTACACCCGCCAATTCCCAGCCACAGAGCAGCCGCAAGGCCCACCCAGGGGAGCGATCGTCTCCCCGCCCGGTGCCGCGATCCCATCGCCCGGTCAGACGTGAGGCCCACCATCCTCTGCGGAGATATGCTGGTTTCGGCGGAACACCTTGATCCCCTCTCGTGGAAGCACAAACAGGGCAATAATGGTGGAGGGGGCGAACATGATGACGTGCATGAGCAGGGCAAAGGCCAGGGCCGGCTCGTTCTCCACACCGAAGAGACTCAAGGAGTAGACCACCGCGGCCTCAAAGGTGACAGCCCCACCCGGCAACGACGGCACCGCCGACACAAAGAACACACTTCCCATGAAGAGGACCACGACCACGGCAACACCGACATCGATATTCAGACCCCGCGCTATGATCCAGCCGCTTCCACCCAGAGCCGCCCAGTGACCCAGCGTCCCCAGAAACGACAGGAACAGACGAAACGGAGAGTGTCTCAACGTCCTCACCGACGCAAGCGCGGTCCCCAGTATGGCTATCCTGCTGGCCCCCGGAAGCGACTCCATGCCCCGGACGATGACGAAGAATATCAAAAGACTGACAATACCCAGGACAACCGCCGCGGTCAGCTGGAGACTGAACCCTCGCAGCTCCGGCATGAGCACAACACCCAGTATCAGCAGGGAAGCGGTAACCGTGATGTCCATCAGGTGCTCCGTAGCCAGGGTGGCTAGGGCGATGCCACCGCTGATGCCACTACGCCGGGTGAGCAGCACCAGCTGCACCGGCTCGCTCAGCACACGGACAGGGGAGACGTTGTTCAGCCCAATGCCCGCGTTCTGAATGAGAAACAGCCTGATGAAGCCGATCCGCTCAGCAACAAAAAGAACGTGGAAACGCCACGCCCGCAGGACAATGCCCACCAGGAAGACCCCCAGGGCAAGGAGCAACTGTCCTGCGGGGAAATGATAGATCAGGCTGCCCAGGTCCGGCCAATTGATCCCTCGGGCTACAAGCCAACCCAGAAGGACGCTTAACATGATCCCAATGAATATGCGGGTAAGAGGCCATGGTCGTAGTTGTGTGCGTACCCACTGCATCCTGGTAATCCCAGCTATCATAATACCAAGAGGAGACGCCGACAGGGCAGGTTTAGGAGCGAAGTAAATTGCGAATAGTGATGGAGAGGGTGATGCCGGCCAGCGAGAGCAGCAGCGCGCGTCCAGTCGAAACGTTCAGGACCGTACGCAGGGCCACCAACGCCGCCGCAGTGGTCCAGGCAAGAATGGCCAGGTTGACCAGTGTGCCCAGTCCGGGAATAAGAATCAGCGCATAGAAAATCCCCGGGGCATGGGCATACCCCAGGGCCCGGAGCAGCCCACCAAAGGTAGCCGCTCGGCGACGCAGCCCCCCGCCGATGCTGTAGGCCAGCAGAGACCACATGACCCACCCAACCACCATCCACGGGGCTATCCACAGCAGGGCCAGCGCACGATCTCCGACGTCGTCTCCACGGGTAAGCGCCAGGCCCATTCCACCAAGCCATAGCGACACTATTGCCAGCGCCAGCACGGCAATGGCTTGAGCCATGGCCAGACCATCCGCCTGCGCCCCATCGTAGACCGTTCGGTCCAGCCGCCAGACGCGGGCGATCCTCATCAGCAGCGGTGTTCCAAGCGTGTCACGCACGTGACGCATGTCCGGCTATCTTCGACCGAGATGCCCCGGTGCCGAAGAGCGGCACCCATACGGTACCGGGCGGCCTGCGCGGGCACAGCACACGGTCGCCTACTCCTCTCCGCTTTGGAGGGCGGGTTCGGGCGCCGGCCCACGCCCGCCACCCTTGGACGGACTCTGCTTGGAGGTGATCCTCTTCATCTCATCCTCTATGAGAAAGAGGTCCTTCTTCGGAATAAGATGAAGGTCACCGATGAACGCCAGGGGCCACCGCTCGGGGATCCACTTCTTCACATACTCCAGGGTTGGCCCAAGCTGCCGGGCATCAATGTAATCCTCCTCCTCCAGCACCACCGTCGGCTCAATATGAACTCGGTACGGAAAATCCTCCTGGCCGGATGGAGCTTTCAGGAGGGGCTCACGGTCCTCAAACATGGTGGAGGTGACCGTGACCGTCGCGGGGAACCGCTGCTCCTTGGACAGATAGAAGAGCATCCGGTCGCCCACCTCCATCCGCTCCACCCGCTTCTTCAGCTTCGCCCTGAAGCCATACACAGAGAAGTCGCGCTCTTTGATTATGTGAAAGTTCTCCGTGCTGATCACAACCATCCAGTAGTTTCTTGCCATATTCTTAATTCCCCGTCACCCGTTCACAATCTTCACTCTATTCTACCATCTCGGATCGTATACCATTGCACGGCCACAGCCTGTTAGATAAAATAGGGTGTCGCCACATCCAGCAAACTGAGGAATCTCCTTGTTCACAACCGTTGTCGGCAACTACCCAAAAATCGGCGGCGGCGCGCCCAACCTGCGCAGCGCCATCACCCAGCTCGACCGTGGACGCATCACCCTGGAGGAGCTCCACCGGATAGAGGACCAGGTCACCACTGAGGTGATCCAGGAGCAGATCGAAGCCGGGATAGACCTGGTCACGGACGGCCACATCCGGTGGGACGACGGTCAGACCCACTTCGCGCAGAGGATCAAGGGGTTCAGCATTGGCGGCATCATCAGGTACTTTGACACCAACACCTACTACCGCCACCCCACCGCCGAGTCCAGGCTGGAGCGAAACGGCCCCATCGGCGTCCAGGACTTCAACTACGCCCGTGCCCACAGCTCCCGTCCCGTCAAGGCGGTGCTCACCGGCCCGTACACCCTCGCCCGGCTGTCGCGGCTCGGGTGCTATGAGGACCTGGCCTCGCTGGCCATGGACCTGGCGGGGATACTCAACCAGGAGGCCAGGGCGCTTGAGGAGGCCGGGGCAACCGTGATCCAGTTCGACGAACCGGCCATCCTCAAGTTCAAGGATGACCTCCCACTGCTCAAACAGAGCTCGGACATAGTCACCCGGGGACTTGGTGCCAGGACGGTCCTGTGCACCTACTTCCAGGACATCTCCGGCCTGGCCCCGGAGCTATATAAGCTGCCCTTCGACGTCTTCGGCCTGGACTTCGCCTGGGGCCCCGCCAACTACCAGCTCCTGGACGGCTTCCCAGCCGACAAGGAGCTGGTCATGGGCCTGCTGGATGCTCGGAACACCCGCATGGAGTCGGTGGAGGAGGTCGTCGAGGCCGTGCGCCGGGCAACCGCCCACGTATCGCTCGACAGGGTCCAGCTCAGCCCGAGCTGCGGGCTGGACTTCCTGCCCCGCAAGAACGCCCGCGAGAAGCTGGCACGCCTGGTGGAGGGCGCGCGCGCGGCACAGGAGGCACTCGGATAGCCGGCAGCACTCCGCTTGGCCGGAGCAATATCAGCGGCTGATGTGAACTCTACTAACCACCTGCATAGGGTGCAGGGGCTTGCCCGCCGGGGAGTTTGAGGGGTGTCCCCTCGAAACCCCCATCTCTCCTCGGGCGGGTGGGTGGGAGAAACAGGGAAAAATGACCAGAGGACTACTCACCACCGCCGTCGGCAGCTACCCAAAGCCGGACTACCTCATCCAGGCCCGCGGCAAGGCCGCTCGTAAGGAGATCGACCCCCAGGAGCTGGACCGCCTGGGACGCCAGGCCACCGAGCACTGGATCCGCCTCCAGGAGGAGCTCGGCATCGACATCCTGGTGGACGGCGAGATGGACCGCGGCGACATGGTCGCCTACTTCGCGGAGCACATGGAGGGCTGGGCCATCAGCGGCCTGGTGCGCTCCTACGGCAACCGCTACTACCGCAAGCCCATCGCCGTCGGCCCCGTCGGTCGGGCCGATTCGATCACCGTCGACTGGTGGAAGTACGCCCAGGGCCTCACCGACAGGCCGGTCAAGGGCATGCTCACCGGCCCCTACACCATCGCCGACTGGTCGTTTAATGAGTACTACCCCTCCCGCGAGGCCTTCGTCATGGAGCTGGCCAGGGCCATCCACGACGAGGCCATGGACCTGGAGCGGGCGGGCGCGAAGTACATCCAGATCGACGAGCCCGCCGTCTCCACCCGGCCCGAGGAGGTGGAGCTGGCGTCGCGGGCACTCGGCATCGTCACCAAGGGCCTGAGCGCCTACACCTTCACCCACACGGCCGAATACTCCCAGACGTACGCCGAGTTCGAAGCCGTCTTCGACCAGATAGTCAACCTGCCCGTCGACAACCTCGACCTGGAGATGGCCAACAGCGACTACTTCATCCTGGACATCCTCAAACAGAAGGGCCTCCCCGACGACAAGGCCGTCTCCATGGGCGTGCTGGACGTCCACACCCATGAGATAGAGTCGGTGGAGGAGATCGTGGCCGGGATCAAGCGCGGGCTGGAGGTGATCCCCCCGGAGCGGCTCTACATCAAGCCGGACTGCGGCCTCAAGACCCGCCGGGAGGAGGAGGCCGTGGCCAAGCTCACCAACATGATGACCGCCGTCCGTGAGGTCAAAGCCGAGCTTGGGATAGAGTAGCGTCAGCTGCCCTCAGAGGCTAACCGGCTGTGGCCTGCTCCATCGCCGATAGTT
>JAPUKM010000136.1 GCA_027295645.1 Chloroflexota bacterium
TGGACAACTGGCGCTGGCAAGGGGTGCCCTTCTACCTGCGCACAGGAAAAGCCATGGCGGATAAAGCAACTGAAATCGTATTCAGTTCAGACGTCCGCCCCACATGATGTTTCATGCCAGCCCCAATGAGACCCTTGATTCTAACTTGCTATCACTATGCCTCCAACCCGACGAGGGGGTGCACCTAAAGTTTGGAGTCAAGGTTCCCGACCAGGGCATGATCATGGGTTCAAAGGACATGGTGTTCCACTATGATTCAGCATTCAAGGACCAGGCCATTCCAGAAGCCTACGAGCGACTGCTTCAGGACTCCCTAGAAGGTGACGCCTCTCTGTTCATCCGGAGCGACCACATCGAAGAGGCTTGGCGCATAGTTGGTCCACTCCTTCAAGGGCAGGAAAATCCTGGTATGCCACCGCCTCGGGAATACGAGCCTGGCTCCTGGGGACCGCCGGCCGCCGACGAGTTGTTATCCCAAGGGGGCCACATCTGGCAGCGGGTTTGCGGTGTCCATGGAGGTGGCAATGGCTGAGCTACACGTTTTGCCTACATCAGAAGAAGCGGCGCAGGCAAAGGCCCGGTTCGTAACTGATCTGGCAAAAGAATGCTCGACCAACCACGGCCGATTTACCATTGCCCTTTCTGGAGGCTCCACCCCTCGCCGGCTTTACGAGATCTTGGCCTCGCCACCCTACTCCAAAGAAATGGCTTGGGACCGGTGGCAAGTGTTCTGGAGCGACGAACGCTGCGTCCCTCCCGGCCACGAGGACAGCAACTACCGCATGGCCAGGGAAGAGTTGCTCGACCATGTCGCCATACCGGTCGAAAACGTGTACCGCATGCGGGGAGAGGATGATCCCCACGAAGCCGCTCAGGCATACGAGGCCGTTGTCCGGGAGGTGTTTCAGTCACCAGCACCGTCTTTCGACTTGATCCTGCTGGGAATCGGTGATGACGGCCACACCGCTTCCTTGTTTCCGGGCACGCTGGCACTTGGAGAGCAAGATCGGTTGGTGGTGGACAATTGGGCGCCGGAACTTCAAGTCCACCGCATCACGTTCACCCTGCCGCTGATCAACGCGGCCAAGGTGGTGGCCTTCCTCGACACTGACGAGACCAAGGCGGAAATGTTGCGACAGGTGCTGGAACCCGCGCCGGGAGAAGCCATGCCGCCAGCGGGTTTGGTCCGGCCGTCAGCGGGCGTTGTTCACTGGTTCCTCACTACCGCGGCTGCGGGACGACTGAGAGCGACTCAGGTTTGAAATCTATGTATGTCATCACGCACGGGCGCCCCTCGACCCCAAAACTGCTGACGACAAGCGCTCATGTTACGAACAATCCATTACCGAAATGAGGAGGACCACACATGGAGGACGAACTCCATTATAGACAGTCGAGTTGTTGCTTGAAGCAATAAATAAGGGGGAGGGGGACCGGACGGTTTCACTAGATGAGCCAGAGGCGGCGTATATTGCCGAACCAGGGAAGATGGCTATCGGCATCGAGGCAATGGCGCGTCGCGCCCCCCTGGCGGCCATTGGATTCGCCCTCAAGGCCTTTGGTATCCGGCCAGTGAAGTCTCCACCATAGACATTGGAATCTAAAGATTGATTTCCCGGATGGAGGGGTTCGAAAACTATGACAACACCAGCAGCATATGACGCCATCATCATCGGATCCAGCCGCGCTGCCATCTTCCTTAGCATTTCTTTGGCCCAGGCCGGCAAGCGGACCGCTATGATCGAGCGAGAGACCCTTGGCGGAACCTGCGTTAATGTGGGGTGCACCCCCACTAAGACCATGGTAGCCAGTGCCCGAGTGGCTTACCTGGCGAATAAAGCGGCTGAATACGGTGTCCACACCGGACCGGTGTCAGTGAATCTGGCCGAGGTAATTCAGCGCAAGCGAGCCCTGGTGGACACGCTGCGCGACTATCCTCGGGGCATGATCGACATGACCCCGGGACTGGATTTGGTGATGGGAGAAGCCCGGTTCACCGGATCTCACTCGGTGGAGGTCCGCTCCGGTGACGGCGAGGTGCAGGATCTGACGGCCGAGACTATTTTTATCAACACCGGCTTGCGGGTAGCTGTTCCGCCGATACCCGGGCTGGAGGAGGTGCCTTGGCTCGATAATGCCTCGATAATGGAACTGGAGACCCTTCCGGAGCGTCTTCTGGTGCTGGGTGGTGGCTACATAGGCCTGGAGTTCGGCCAAATGTTTCGGCGCTTCGGCAGTCAGGTGACCATAGTCCAACGGGGCGGTCAGTTATTGGACCGGGAAGACCCGGACGTGGCCGAAGAAGTGGCAAAGATTATGCGGGAAGATGGCATAGAGGTCTTGCTGAGCACAAGCGCGGTCAAGGCTGCATCAAGCGGGCAAAACCAGATTCAGCTGACCGTCGATACTCCTCAAGGGGAGCGCGCTATCGACGGGTCTCACTTGTTGCTGGCAGCCGGCCGGGTCCCCAATACCGAAGCTCTCAACCTGGACGCCGCCGCAGTAGAGACCGACGATCGCGGCTTCGTCAATGTCAACGAACGTCTCGAGACCAGCGCACCGGGCATATACGCCTTTGGAGACGTAAAGGGTGGTCCCGCATTTACCCACATCGCGTTTGACGACTTCCGAATTTTGAGGGCCAACCTGCTGATGGGTATGAACGCTACGACCACCGGGCGGATGGTGCCCTATACCGTCTTCATTGATCCCCAGCTGGGACGGATTGGCTTAAGCGAATCGGAGGCCCAGGCCCAGGGAAAGTCTGTTAGGGTGGCCAAGCTTCCGATGGACTACATGGCCCCATCCCGGGCCCGGGAGATGGGTGAGACACGGGGATTCATGAAAGTCATTGTGGATGCGGAGACCCAGCAGGTACTGGGTGCGGCAATTCTAGGAATTGAAGGAGGCGAGATCGCTTCCATTCTGCAAGTAGCGATGATGGGCAATCTACCCTACACGGCGCTACGCGATGGAATATTCTCGCATCCGACCCTGGCCGAGTCATTGAACGACCTGTTTATGAGCATGGATATGCCAATGGGATGAAAGAATGGGGAACTTTAAAGGTGTCTCACCCCATAAAGGTGTTGGAAACGTCCTGAGATGGGAGAAAAGTAAATGTAGCGGCAAGGTAAACATGCCCCTACGTCGGATTCTTCAGCTACTCGGTTTCCCTGAACATGATCAGTCCGTGTTTTGGCGGAGTTGCAGGAGTCCCAGGCTCGATCACCCATTACGGAAAGGCAAGATAAAGAGGAGAAGATATGTTTAACGATATCCTGGTTCCCTTAGACGGCTCTGAGCTCTCTGAACGGGCACTTCCTATGGCGCAGGATCTCGCCCAATCGTCGGAGGCGACTGTTCATCTAATCCACATGGTCTCACGGGAACACGAGTTGGGGGCTGGCCGCGGTATTGAATCGGTCCAAGCCGCTGAAATAGAAATAGATATGGCTCGCCGATTGACCGAGAGCCGGCTTCATCGAGGAAGAACATACCTCGAACAGATAGGGCCTCAACTCAGCGGCGCAGGTATTAAGATCGAACCCGAATTTGCGGTAAAGGCGGGTGAACCGGCCCAAATTATAATCGACTATGTAAAGGAACATGGTATCAGCCTGGTGGTGATGACCACACATGGACACGGGGGAATAAGGCGACTGTTGGTGGGCAGTGTGACTGATCGGGTGATCCGTTCGTGCGAGGTGCCAGTGTTAGTCGTGCCTTGTTCGTAGGTATTCTTCGACCGGTCTCGGAG
>JAPUKM010000137.1 GCA_027295645.1 Chloroflexota bacterium
AATCGCCGGAGCAGCCATGCCGTGGAGTTGTGGGTGAACTCAGGGGGGAGCCTAAACAGAACGGGCCTCGCGACCCGTTTGTACAGCTGCCTGCCTTCCAAGACCCTAAACCTGCTCATTATTCACGGTTGGTCCATAAAATTGCCCATAGATATAGGGCAACCCTCTTGCTCCGGTACAATATATAGGTAAATCGTTCAGCTTGTCCAGGGGTCTACAATGATATTATACCAGGAAATTCCTGCGGATTTCTACGTTTCATGGGGCCGCCATCCTCCCGTTGCTGTGCTGGACATTCCCACTCAACGTGAGTACACTTTTCTAACTCACTCCGCGGTCGTATCGCTCAAGCGCCGGACCGACTGAGGATAGCCCCCATGGCTCAATACGTGGCCCGACGTCTTCTTGTGGCCGTTCCCGCGCTCCTTGGAGCCACCCTCCTCGCCTTCCTTATTCTCCGCGTTATTCCCGGTGACGTGGCGGAGATGATCCTTCGTGGGGAGCAGGGAGAGGGAGCGGCCCTTCCCTACTCCCTGGAGCAGCTCCGGGAGGAGCTGGGACTCAACCGGCCGCTGGTGGTCCAGTACACGAGCTGGCTGTGGGACATGGCGCGAGGAGACATGGGCAAGTCGCTCTTGACGGGTCGCTCAGTGGGTGCCGAACTGCTTCACCGGTTTCCCATAACCGCCCAATTGGCCCTTATGGCCGCCATCCTGGGCGTGGGACTGGGCGTGCCCCTGGGTATATTCACGGCGGTCAGGCAGGACAGCTGGGGCGACTACGTGGGCAGGCTGGGGGCGATATTCCTTCTGGGGTTGCCCGGCTTTTGGCTGGGGCTGCTGGTCCTGCTCGTTGGGGTGAGGTACTTCGATTGGATACCTCCCGTTGGATACTATGCCCTGTGGGACGACCCGAAGAGCAACCTGCTCCAGCTCATCTTCCCCGCCCTTATCCTTGGGTCTCATCAGATGGCCCTGATTGCCAGAATGACCCGGTCCAGCATGCTGGAGGTGCTGCGGGAGGATTTCATACGCACGGCCAGGGCCAAGGGCCTTCGGGAGCAGCTGGTGGTGGTGCGGCACGCCCTGCGGAACGCCCTGATCCCCGTTTCCACCCTGGTGTTCCTCAACCTCGGGGCCCTCTTTGTAGGGACGGTGGTCATGGAGGAGGTGTTCACTATCCCCGGCATGGGCAGCCTGTTGCTGAACAGTCTGCGGTCTCGGGACTACACCATGGTCCAGGCGATCATCTTCCTTGCGGCCATGGCCTTCATCCTTATTAATCTGGCATCCGATCTGGTCTACGGCTGGATAGACCCCAGGATCAGCTATAGGGAGAGGCTGGGGAGCCCATAGCTATGATGGAGCGGGAGGCGGCACCTACCACGTCACGTGGCGTGTCTCTCAGAGGTGTGCCGCGGCAGATCGGCACGGTTCAGAGGAGGCTGTTCCGTTTTGCCAGGAGGAAGCCCCTGGGAGCAGCGGGCCTGGCCGTCGTGCTCTTCTGGGTGTTCTTGGCGGTCGCCGCCCCGCTGGCGACGCCGGGCCACGATCCGTACGACCAGGACTACACCGTTGCGTTGCAGGCCCCGGGGGCGGACAGCTGGCTTGGGACGGACCGGTTTGGCCGGGACCTGTATACCCGGGTGGTCTACGGCTCCCGGATATCTCTGGTCATCGCGTTCACGGCCGTGGGCATCGGCGGCACGCTGGGGTTGCTGGCGGGTATCGCCAGCGGCTACATCGGGCGCTGGGTGGACGGCCTGTTGATGCGCCTGGTGGACATCCTCCTGGCCTTTCCCGGGCTGCTCCTGGCCCTGGCACTGATCGCGGTCCTGGGAGCGGGCGTGGACAGGATTATCATCGCCCTGACGGTGATCTCCGCCCCCTGGATGATGCGGGTTATCCGCGCTCAGACGCTCTCTACGAAGCAGAACCTCTACATTGAGGCGGCCAGGGCCATGGGAGCAAGCAGCGGCAGGATCATGGTGCGCCATATCCTGCCCAACGTGCTGCCACCCTACCTGATCATAGCCACCAGTCTGCTGGGGTTCTTTATCCTCATGGAGGCTACGTTGAGCTTCCTGGGACTGGGCGTTCCGCCGCCGGACCCCTCCTGGGGGAGGATGCTCAGCGGCAGCGCGCAGGAGCGTGCCCAGACGGCGCCCTGGCTGGTGGTCTTTCCCGGCATCGCCATCACCACTCTGGTGATGGGGTTCAACCTGCTGGGCGATGCGCTCCGTGACCTGTGGGACCCGCGGCTCAGAAGCGGGCCTACGGGCTAGGCCTCGGCGATCTCGCCGTCGGTCCAGTCCGGGTCTGCCTCCAGGTGCCCCCGAAGCTGCTGGAACCACTGGTCCTGCTGCGGGTCCTGGGCGTTGGCGACGTACGAGTCCTTGTCCTGGAATATCGCGATCAAGACCGGCTCGTCGGGGTTGTCGTCGGGGATGAGGACGTAGCCGCCCACAACACCCTTCACGTTGGGTCGGCGTACACGGTTCCACTCGTTCAGCATGTTCACAATGGCCTGTGACTGGCCCGACTTGGCACGCATTCTTGCTACTGTCCCGTACATAGCTTCTCTCCTCTGTTGTGTGGCAATGTGCTGGGATTGTACGGTGCCCGCGGTGGATAAGCAACGATGTACAATATCTCCAGCGTACGAACGATATGGTGAAGGAGACAGACATGCCCTATGGCATCACCCTGAAGCATGACCAGGGGGGCGATCGGTTGGAGATCCGGTGCATGCACCAGAGCGGGTTGATGTATATGGTTCCCAGCGAGGCGAGCTGGGTGTGCTCCGCGGAGCACACCCATGCCCATGCCCTGGCGGGCTTCCTGGGCGAACTGGTGAAGCTCCAGGATGCCCGCGTGGGGGAGCTTATGCAGCGATGGGGCCTCTACTTCCGTGAACTGCCGGTGGAGGAGGAGGGGGCGGAGTGAGCGGAGCGGCTGCGCGTTTGGGTGGCTGGCGGACCGTGGGGTTGAGCAGCGTCCGGGCTAGTCGGCGGGCGTTGGCTCAACCTCAGCTTCCAGGGGGGGTGCCTCCGATTCGAGCAGCTTGTTGAGCGCATCCCCCTCAATGGTCTCGTGGCTGATGAGGTGCCGCGCCAGTTGCACCAGCTTGGCCTTATGAGCGGTCAGGAGCTCCGTGGCGGCAGTGTGCGCCGCCTGGATGATGGCATGGACCTCCTGGTCGATCTCCTCGGCGACCCTGTCGCCGTAGTCCCGCTGCTCGCTGATCTCTCTGCCCAGGAAGACCAGCTCCTCGCGCTTGCCGAAGGTCCGGGGGCCCAGCTTTTCGCTCATGCCGAACCTGGTCACCATGTTCCGGGCCAAGCGGGTGGCGTGCTCCAGGTCGTTGCTGGCGCCGGTGGTGATCTCCCCGAACGTCAACTCCTCCGCGACTCTGCCGCCCAGGGCCGTTGCCAGCATGTCGTTGAACTGTGCCCTGGTAGTCAGGTACCTATCCTCGGGCGGGACGAACCGGGTGTAGCCGCCCATCTGACCGCGGGCAACAATGGAGACCTTATGGACCGGGTCCGCGTGAGGAAGCAGGTGCCCCACCAGGGCGTGTCCGCCCTCGTGATAGGCGGTGATCTCCTTCTCCCGATGGTTGACGATCCGGCTCTTGCGCTCCGGACCGGCTATGACGCGGTCGATGGCCTCACCGAACTCGTCGAAGGTGACGGTCTTCTTGCTGCGACGGGCAGCGAGGATAGCCGCCTCGTTGACCAGGTTGGCCAGATCGGCGCCACTGAACCCGGGCGTCTCCTTGGCCACCACCTCCATGTTGACGTCTGTGTCTATCGGCTTGCCCTTGGAATGGACCTGCAGCACCTTGAGCCGCCCGGCGATATCGGGCAGGTCAAGGACCACGCGGCGGTCGAACCGGCCGGGACGCAGCAGCGCGGGGTCCAGGATGTCGGGGCGGTTGGTGGCGGCGAGGACGATGACGTTCACGCTGGATTCGAAGCCGTCCATCTCCACCAGTATCTGGTTGAGCGTCTGCTCGCGCTCGTCGTGCCCTCCGCCCAGGCCGGCACCCCGGTGCCTGCCCACCGCATCGATCTCGTCCACGAACACGATGGCCGGGGCGTTACGCTTGGCCTGGTCGAACAGGTCACGCACGCGGGAGGCGCCGACGCCGACGAACATCTCAACGAATTCGCTGCCGCTGATGGAGAAGAAGGGAACGCCCGCCTCTCCGGCGACGGCGCGGCTCATCAGTGTCTTCCCGGTGCCGGGAGGCCCGACCAGCAGCACGCCCCGGGGGATCCTGGCCCCCAGAGAGAGAAACCGCTCCGGGTATTTGAGGAACTCAACGACCTCCTGAAGCTCCTCCTTGGCCTCATCCACTCCGGCCACATCGGCGAAGGTGACGGAGGGCCTGTTGCCCACAAACATGCGGGCACGGCTCCGTCCGAAGCTCATGGTCTGGTTGTTGCTCCCCTGCGCCTGGCGGACCATGAACAGAAGGACACCACCGAAGAAGATGAGCGGCAGGAAGCTGAACAGCAGGCCGAAGATGTTGGAGAGGCCGCTGGAACCACGCACCTCCACCTCTACTGCGCTGGCGTCAACGCCGGCATCCCGAAGCATCTCCAGGACGCTGGCACCATCCTCTTTGCGGGAGCTGAACTCCTGGCCGTCCTTGGTGCGTACGCTCAGGGAGTTGCCATCAACCGCAATGGACTGAAGCCTGCCGGACTGGGCCATAGCGACCACTTCACTGATGGAGACCTCCGTGCCAGATCCACGACCTGGGAAGAAGGTGAAGAAGATCGCTATGATAGCGACGATGATCAGCAGGTAAACGAAGCTATTCTTCATCCAACGGTTTCTCATAAAGACTCACTCAATTTGGGCGCACACTCTTCCATTCTACCTCAAAGCAGGCCAGAGGCAAAGTACGGGCCGCTACGCAGTCAATCTGTGCCGGTGGAGAGACTTCTTAGATGCGGTAAGAAGCAGCTCGGTTTGAGCGTGTCAAGCAGTTGAGCGAGCATTCTCCCGCCTCAAAGGGCAAAGGTCGCTCAACAACATCACCGTACGTCGCCATATGAAGGTTACTCTTCATTGCTATCTGGCTCTTTTGGTGATGCAGGCGATTCAATAATCGGGGCAATCCATTGAATACAAAACCCTCATAGCCTAAGCGTCTCCTATTGCAAGTACATCCAATTCTATGTCCTTGAGCTGCCCCTTGCGGTCAAAGGTTTGTATGCTGATCCCATCAACGGTCTTGCCCTCTACTTCGAACAGGCCTTCTGTCGGCGTTATAGAGAGATGGTAATCGGTGTTAGCGTAAGCCTTATTCCACAGTATGTCCCGCTGGCCCGCCGCCCCACCATCCGTCACGCTGGTAACATTCTCTGATTGACCAATGAAATTGCCATCTGCGCCAATATGAGCGCGGCTGATAAGTAAGCCTGGTAGCTCTTCGGGTGAAGCTGGTGCCAAAAGTTCTGGTACGCCAGGTTGGGACACTATATTAGCGACAAGGGCCTCTAGGTTTGTAATGCGTACCGGAAGACTACCGCCGCTCTCAGCTTTATGTAGACGATAAAGCAATCGTATCACTACGACCCAAAAAGCGAGAGCCAAGATGATGAACAGCAAGTCATTACGTGTTAACCCCCATACCACCGCTTCATCACGAATTTCCCGCAAGTCAAAGGCATATCCGATAACTCCAACGATGAATGCAACGGCCATCACTAGCAACCCAACCACAAGCAGTAAGTCTTTGAGTAGCCACATGCCCACGATTCTACCACCGAGAATCGGTGCCTCGCAGAAATATGCAACACGCTCGTTTGACACCCTATCCAAGGACTGCATACAATAGGGTTTTCGCACCAGCGGAGGGATGCCCTTGAGCAAGCAGAGCGGAGCACGATTGCCTGATGTCTTGACCGACTACCTGGCACTGGTAAAGGGCACAGGAGGCCAAGCAGCTCAGGGAGAGTTGAATCGATTTATCCGATGGTGTGGACGCGACCGGGGTGCAGGGGACCTGACCCCTTTGGAGATCGAGGAGTTCTGCGCCACCCTGGAGGGGATAGGCGACGACCGCAGCCATCGCCTTGCGATAGTCAAGATGTTCCTGTCCCACCTCCACCGGGCGGGACTCACCACGACAAATTTGGCCCGCCACGCCAAGATCCGACGCAGTACAAAGACGGCACGCTTTCAGA
Organism: Chloroflexota bacterium; assembly: GCA_027295645.1. Lineage (GTDB taxonomy): Bacteria > Chloroflexota > Dehalococcoidia > Lucifugimonadales > JAPUKM01 > JAPUKM01. The sequence goes on from JAPUKM010000137.1 coordinate 6,203, forward strand.
GCACGAAAGGTATTGCTGCAACGGCGGTCCAGCTTACACAGGAGCATTTCCAGGAGATGGAGACCCAGCTCGTCGCCCTGAAGGAGGCCCGTCTTCAAACAGCCAAGGAGATCCGCCGGGCGGCCGCGGACAAGGACGTCTCCGATAACGCCCCTCTGGACGCGGCACGGGAGCGGCAGGGACATATTGAGGCACGCATCCGGGAGATGGAGAGTACGCTACGACGCGCCACGATCCTGGAAAAGGGGAAAAAGAATACCCGCAAGGGCAGTAAGATTGCCCTTGGTTCCCGCGTGGTGCTCCGCCATAAGGAGACCAGAAAGAGCATTACCTACCTTCTGGTGGAGACCAACGAAGCCGATCCCGCGAATGGGAAACTCTCTGTAGCCTCCCCCGTGGGCAAGGCCGTTGTCGGCCACGCTAAAGGCGATACGGTGGAGGTGGCCACCCCGGGGGGGACGGCCTCCTACGTGGTGGCCAGAATAGAGTAGCCTTCGCTTGCCCGGCCACCCATGAAGGGCCGCCTGCGCGGCTGGAAAGCCCCCCGCTATTCTTCGATGATCCCCAGGAGGGGGCCACCTGCTCCGGGCACGGCCTACGAGCCGCCGTCCCTCCCCTTGAGCTGTCGGATGCCCATCCAGGCCAGCGGCACGCCAGAGGCGGCAAGGAGCAACTTGATGCTGTCACCGACGATAAAGTCCTTCAGGCCCCAATCGTACATGACGGCCAGCCTGGCCCTATCGACCAGCACCCCGTCGGGTATGTAGTAGGCCAGCCAGGGCAACCCGAAGGCGTAGATGGCCACCTCGCCGATAAACATGGCCGCCACCAGCTTGAAGGGGTTTCGGCTCCACCCGCGCTCGGTGAGGTACCCCACGATGACCGCGGCCGCCACGAACCCCAGAAGATAGCCTCTGCTGATACCGGGAATGGCCCCACCGGAGGCGAATAACGGTATTCCGGCTATGCCGGCCGACAGGTACACCAGCATGCTTGCCCCGCCTCGCTTGCTTCCCAGGGTTGCCCCGGCCAGAAGCACCGCGAAGGTCTGACCAGTAATAGGCACTGCCGGGTTAAGGTAGACCTTTATCTGGGCTGACAGACCGGTTAAGGCCGCAAACCCCACGATGATCGCCGCATCTATCAGGATGTTGACCTGCGCGCTGCTTCTGGGGATCAGCGCATCAACAATAGCTGCGGTATTTCCGGCTTGGCGCATAGCGTTGTCTCCTCATTCTCTGGCTATCGTGGTCCTACTACCCTCAACTCAGCTCAGGTTCGCCTTGAAGAAGGCCAGCGTCCTCTCCCACGCCAGGGAGGCCGCCTCACGGTTGTACGCTGAGGGATTGGCGTCGTTGAAGAATGCGTGACGGGCCCCGGGGTACATGTGCATCTCGAAGCTCTTCCCGTACCGCTCCATGGCCGCCTTCAGACCGTCCAGGGTGGCGTTGACGCCTTCGTCCAGGCCAGCATAGTTGCCCAGGACGGGGCAGGTGATGTTCTGGACCTGGTCGATGGGGTTTGGGCTGGCACCGTAGTACACGACGCAGGCATCCAGGTCAGGGTTGCGGCAGGCCGTCAGGATGGAGAGTCCCCCACCCAGGCAATAGCCGATGCTCCCCACCTTCCCGCCGGTGAACGGCTGGCTCTTGAGATAGGCCACGGCCCCGTTCAGCTCCTTGACCGCCCGGTCCATGTCCATAGCCTGCATGAGCTTCATCGCCTCGTCCGGCTCGCTGGTGACCACGCCGTGGAACAGGTCCGGCGCCAGGGTTGCGTACCCCTCGGCGGCGAAGCGGTCCGTCACATCCCTGATATGGTCGTCCACCCCCCACCACTCCTGGATCAGGACGATGCCGGGATACCGCCCCTCCCGCTGTGGGCGGCTCATGTAGCCGGGAGTGGTGCCGCCGTTGACGGCATAGTCCAGCGTTGTTGTGGTGATCTGTTCTGGCATCCCTGCACCTCCCTTAGCCGCTCTTTCCAGCAGGTGTCCGCTCGTAAGAGATGACTCTACACAAGGAGGGGCACGGAGGTCAATGCGTCAACTCCGCAAATGAGAGGTGGACGGGGCCGGTTGCCTACAAACGGGCGGGCAACGGGACCGTATGAAGTCTGTTTATGACACCCTCGGCTTCAGCAATCATGTCCGTCACCACATCCCCGGCGTGCTTGAGCTCCTTGATGAGCCCTGATACCGCCCCCATGTTTACCTCACCCCACTCCAGGTCCGCTTCAAAGTAGCCGCCAGCTTTGCGGTCAAGGCCTCTCTTGGCCGGGTCCCGGTACTCGTTGATGAAGGCCTCCAACTCCTCCTTCGTGGCACCGTTTCTGTCCATCTCCTGGTACTTCTCGGTGAACTTGTTCCTAAATGTACGCTCAAGCGGCCAACGGCTCCCCCCGTGCCCGCGCGGATCTCTCCAGGCCACCGTTGCACTATCTCCGGCATCAAGCAAGGCCTGTTTCGTCTTCGGGTGCCAGCGGCTCTCGTGGGTGGCCAGGAATCTGGTCCCCATACACACCCCTTCGGCTCCAAGAGCAAGAGCGGCGATGAAGCCGCGGGCATCGCCCACGCCACACCCCGCCAGGACGGGGATATCCACTGCGTCCACCACCTGGGGGAGAATTGTGAACAGGGTGGTCTCACCGTAGCCGGGGCTGTGTCCCCCCGCCTCAACCCCCGCCACCGCGAAGGCGTCAACCCCCGACTCCATAGCTTTGGTAGCGTGTCGCACCGTTGAGCCTATGCCAATAACCTTAATCCCGGCCTCATGCAGCCTCTCGGTAAGTGCTGTGCTTGGGCTACCCAGCGAGGTATAAACGACCGGGACCTTCTCCTCTATGGTCACTTCAACCCAGGCATCGGCAAATGGTGCCTGGACGAGTATGTTTATGCCTATGGGCTTATCGGTAAGCTGCCTAACCTCTCTTATCCGGGAACGCATGCGCTCCGACTGCACTTCCGGGTCAAGGGATTCGGTATCCACCTCCATGTTGTTGGCACATATGCCGAGCCCTCCGGCGTTGGAAACGCCGGCCACCAGGGCGGGCGTAACGGGGTAGTTCATTGGGGACTGGAGGATGGGGTACTTGATGCCGAAAAGGTCACACACCCGGGTATGGAACATGACACAGCACCTCCCTGAATCTGATCGATAGCCCCAGTTTACGGGAGGTGGAGACGATTCGGCAAAGGCTACCCCTGACTGGAAGAGGGGGTTCCTTCATCGCCTATCTGGAGAATGGTGCGCTTCAGTTCCTGTGGGATACCCTGTGGGGGCAGCTTCTGGAGCATGTTGATGGTCTCCCGGAGCGTGGAGACAAATCCCGAGCACATCTCGCACTGCTCCAGGTGGAACTCTATCTGCCGGCGCTCCTCTTCGGAGAGCTCACCATCCAGATGGAGGGAAGCCATCTCACGGAGCTTCTCGCAGTCGCTCTTACTTCTGCGGAATATTTTAGATAAGATTGTCGGTGCCACGCTCATCTACCTTACCGGCCCTACTATAAGAGTATCGGCGCGGGCACGCAACATCCTGATGGGGTGTACGTGCCCAACTGTAAGGCCTCAGACAGTAAGATGCATGGCTGTAAGAATGGATGCGCCGAAATCCCCCAGCGTTGACAGTGGAACGGCGGAAAGCTACTGTTAACGCCATACCAAACGATGCCGCGTCGTAGCCTCCCGCACGTCTATGAGCAACCAGACCACGGATACCTTTGAGGAGATCGTCGAGAAGTACGGCGATTTCGTCTACAACGTTGCTCAGCGTATGATGGGCGACCCCCACGACGCCGAGGATGTGACCCAGGAGGCGTTCATAGACGCCTACCGCGCATGGGAACGGTTCCGGGGCGAGTCCCAGGTCTCCACGTGGCTCTACCGGATCACGGTAAACCGCAGCCTCATGCGGCTCCGCAAGGAGAAGCGGGCGAGACAGCTTACCGTGACCGGATATGAGGACAGGAATGTGGTGAACTGGGCGGACAGCCCCGAACGCCAGGCGCTGGGCTCGGAGCTACGCGAAAAGCTGGAGGAGGGCATCAAGCTGCTCCCTCCCCAGCTCCGGGCGGCGGTGGTCCTGAGAGATGTCCAGGGCCTCTCCAACACCGAGGCCGCCGGGGCGCTGGATACCAGCGTGGCCTCCCTGAAGGCCCGCCTGCACCGGGGCCGCGTTCTGCTTCGCAAGTATCTGGAGGGGTATGTCAAGGCTCCGGCGCAGGGCTAGTTTCCGCTGTCATTCTGCCTCCGCCTTGTTATCCCAAACACCCTTCCGTTGTGCCAATCTAAGCACCCCTCTTGCCATTTGAGCCTTCCCTGTATGTCATTCTGAGTGCAGCGAAGAATCTCTGCTCTACCTGACTCATTCCTCCCTGGCGAAGATGACCTCCACGACCTGCCCGGTGGCCTCCGTCACCCTGGCCCAGTGGGCGATCCGCCACCCCACCACCCACGCAACGCCGCTCTTCCCCTCCAGCAGAGGTACCCGGTCACGCCAGTTTTTGGGGATGCGGGCGTCGATCATAAACTCGTTGAGCCTTTTGGTGCCCTCCATGCCCAGGGGCTGAAACCGGTCGCCCGCCCGACGGGGGCGTATCTGGACCCGGTCTCCCAACGGCGCAACGTCCAGATGCGCCCGGTACGGCTCCCCGGCCCCCACCTGGACCGGTCCATCCACCAGACGGGCGGTGACACGCCACCCGTGGATATGCGCCTCTCCCGGAAGGGACAGCAGGGCCGGTTCCATTGGGGGAAGCGGGGCGGAAGCCGGTCGTCTCCCTAACGTGATCTCCTCGTAGCCGGTGTGGAACCGCACCCCGCGACCGAGTGAGAGAGACCTCCGTCCTCCCTCCTCCCCCCTGACCAGGTCCATCATCGCCTCTACCTGGGTGGAGGTCAGGTCGGCGGTCTCCCCGGCCAGCTCCTCCCACGCCCGTCGTAGGAGGTGCGCCTGAAGCGATGGATGGAGGGCCCGGAAGCCGTCGCGGCGGACCCGCAACCCCCACGGCTCCGGCGTAACCAGGGCAGGCCAGGCCTGCTGGAGCTGCCGGTCGATAAAGTCCATGTCCCTGGCCGCCGTTCGAGCCAGCCGGACCAGCGCCTCCCGGATGGACGGGTTGTACTGCGCAAGACTGGGGAGCAGCCTGTGGCGGATGCGGTTGCGGGTGTACCGCTCCTCCAAGTTGGAGGAGTCGTGGCGAGGGGTTAGCCCACGGGCCTGGCAGTAGGCCACCGTCTCCTCCCGGGTGACCCGTAGGAGCGGTCGGAGCAGAGTGAGCCTCCGGGTCCCATTGCGGCTGCGGCGGACGGTGTGAGGGAGCATGCCCCTGAGCCCCTGGAGCCCGGAGCCGCGCAGGAGGTGCAGCAGCACCGTCTCCGCCTGATCGTCGGCGGTGTGGCCTAGGGCCACCGCGGCCGCACCGATCCTCTCGGCGGTCTGGCTGAGGAATGCGTAGCGCACCTCACGGGCCGCCGCCTCCCACGACAGCCGCCGCTCCCGACGGAAGGCGCCGACATCGGCGGCTTCCGAAGTCACCGGAAGGCTCAGATTGCCAGCCACCTCACAGACATACCTGCCGTCCTCCTCCGACTCCGGGCCGCGTAGCCTATGGTTCAGATGGGCAACGTGGAGGGATAGAGGGTGCCGGTCGCTGAGGGTATGGAGCAGGTGCAGGAGAGCCAGGGAGTCGGGCCCACCGGACACGGCCACCAGCAGGGGCCGTTGATCTTCCAGGAGACCGGCCTCCTGGAGAATCCCCTCTACCTCATGGCAGAGCCTGGCCTCATCAGCGGTCATCGCGGGTCTCTATTTGGCTTCCCGGTGCCGGGAGGAGATCCTCAGCGAGGTGGCTCAGGTTGTTGAGGGCCAGGAGACGCGTCCGGCTGTCCTGGAGCTGGACGATTGAGATGGAGGTCAGGCCCACCTGCAAATTGCGGAACTTGTCGATGGGGAGTTCCAGCACTTTGCAGAGCACCATCGTGATGGCCAAGCTATGAGAAACGGAGACCACGGTCTCTCCGTCCTGATGGGCGTCGGCTATCTGCCGCACCGCCTGCCAGGCGCGCTCCTGCAGATGCGCCAGTGGCTCGACGCCGGCGAGCACCGCTCTGGCGGCATTGCGCTCCCACTGGTCGCTGAACTCCGGGTACCGCGCCAGCCTCTCCGCCGAGGTCAGCCCCTCCAGGGGACCGATATCGAGCTCCGCCAGGCCGTCTACGGTGCCTACGGGGAGACCCAGGGCACCCGAAAGCGCCTCCGCGGTCTCTCTGGCCCGTGCGAGAGGGCTGGCATAGAGGGCCTTCACCCTCTCTCGGGCGGCGACAGCCTGCGCCACCGCCTCTGCCTGGGCGCGTCCGCGAGGCGTGAGGGACAGGTCGCTCTGCCCCATGAGCCGGCCGTCCCGATTGCCCTCCGCTTCACCGTGGCGCACCAGGAGTAATCTCACCGCTCCCCCTCTCCGATGGGCGTGGCTACCCTGGTCACCTTCAGCTGCTCGATCTTCGCGCCGCGCATCTCGGTGACCTCCAGGAGAAAGCCGCGGTGATAGACGGACTCGCCCACCGTGGGAATGTGGCCCAGGCGGACCAGGAGAAAGCCGGCCACCGTCTCGTAGTCGCCCTCGGGGATGTCTATCGCCAGGTGCTCGTTGGCCTCGTCGACGTGCATCCCGCCCTCAACCTGATAGGTGTTGGCGTCTATGGCCTGGTACTCCTGCTCCTCCCCACCCCCCTCCTCACCAACGCGTCCGACGATCTCCTCCAGCATCTGCTTGAGGGTGACCAGGCCGGCGATGCCGCCGAACTCGTCCACCGCCATCACCATCTGGTACCCGGAACTCCGCAGCTCCTGGAACAGCTCCCCAACCAGCTTGGTCTCAGGTACGAAGTGGGCCGGCCGCACCAGCCGGGTCACGTCGTCTTCCGGGCCCAGCTCCTCCGCCGCGATGGCCCGCACCACGTCTTTCACTGAGATGGTGCCCAGGACGTTTTCAACGCTATCCTCATACACGGGGAAACGTGTGTGGGAGTGCTCCCGGTAGGTGCTGAGGAACTCCTTCTGGGATGCCCCCTTTTCGATCCAGACGATCTCCGTGCGGGGCGTCATCGTCTCTCGAAGCTGGCTGTCGCCGAAACGAAAGACCTGCTCCAGCATCTGGGCCTCCGTGGGCTCCACCGCTCCGGCCTGACGGCCCGCCTCTATCAGGGCGCGGATCTCCTCCTCCGCCACAAAAGCGGCCCCGGACACACCGAACAGCCGTCCCACGGCACCGGTCAGCCGCTCCAGCACCCAGGCCACCGGATACAGAAGCCACTCCACCAGCTGGAGCGGCGCCACCGTGGCCATGGCGAACCGGGAGGAGTTCTTGGCTGCTATTGTCTTCGGTATGGTCTCGGCAAAGAGCAACAGCACAATGGTCACCACCACCGTTGATGCGATGACGGCGTTGTTGGTGCTGAGGAAAGAGGCGGCCAGGGTGGTGCCCAGGGCGGCGGCGGTGGTGTTTGCCAGGTTGTTGCCCGTAAGCACTGTGGGGAACAGCTTCTCCGGCTGGTTGGCCAGGCGGGCCACCCTCTCGGCACGCTTTCCACCGCTCCGTTGCAGCTGGGCCACCGTCCCGCGGTCCAGGGAGAGAAAGGCGGCCTCGGAGCCGGAGAAGAAGGCCGAGAACAGCACCGCAACCAGGAGTAGTCCGAGCCTGATCAGGTCACCTTCGTCCATGGCAGTATGTCTCCTTAAACATATAGGGCCCACCAGTGGTAGCTGGCAGGCCCTATCAGCATGGTCATGCTCTCAATCGGGACGCTATGTGCATCGTGTCCCTTCTATGGCGACTATATCATTGGCGGGATAGGGTGTCAAAGGAATCGGCGGATGGTGTACCCTTGGGAAGCGCCTATGAACATACTCGGTATCGAGACCTCATGCGACGAGACGGCGGCGTCGGTTGTCCGGGACGGCAGGGTGCTGCTCTCCAACGTCGTCGCCTCTCAGGTGGAGATGCACGCCCGGTACGGCGGCGTGGTGCCGGAGGTCGCCTCCCGGCAGCACGTCCTGACAATGACTCCGGTGGTGGACCAGGCCCTGGAGGAGGCAGGCCTTGGTTTGGAGGAGCTGGACGGCATAGCCGTCACCATGGGCCCTGGCCTGGCCGGCGCCCTGCTGGTGGGGGTGAACATGGCCAAGGCTCTGGGCTTCGCCCGTGGGCTGCCGTTTCTTGGGGTCAACCACCTTGAGGGACACATCTACGCCACCTGGCTCAGCCATGAGAGCCCGGAAGAGAGTCCGGGGCTCCCCCTGCTCTGCCTGGTGGCGTCCGGCGGCCACACCGATCTCATCCTCATGGAGGAGCATGGGCGGTACCGTCTCCTGGGCAGGACGCGGGACGACGCCGCCGGAGAGGCGTTCGACAAGGCGGCGCGGGTCCTGGGGCTGGGCTACCCGGGGGGGCCGGCCATTCAGCGGGCCGCCACCGGCGTCAAGCCGAAGGAGCCGCTACCCAGGGCCTGGATGCGCGATACGCTTGATTTCAGCTTCAGCGGTGTGAAGACGGCGCTGCTCCGCCGGGCCCAGGACTACGGTATCTACCCGCGTGCCGGAGAGGGTAGGGGTGCGGGCAAGGGCCTGGAACGGGAAAAGGGTGATGGTGATGGGGAGCCCATAAAACGTGCGGGAGGGAGGGAGAGGTGGGTACGTGAAACGGCGGCGGCGTTTCAGGAGTCGTTGGTGGAGGTGATGGTGGTCAAAGCGCTGACCGCGGCGGAGCAGACCGGTGCGCGGGGCATCATCCTGGGGGGTGGTGTTGCGGCGAACAGCCTGCTGCGGGAGAAGATCGTCGCCGACTCCCCGCTCCCCGTGCTGATCCCGCCCACGTCACTGTGCACCGACAACGCGGCGATGATCGCCGCCTGCGCCCACTTTCGCTTCCTGAAGGGAGAGCGTCACGGCTGGGATATGGATGTCTACCCCTCACTACAGCTTGGCTGACTTCGTAGCCAGACCTCGACTCTAGCCCGGCCCCTCTCCCCGCCCCTCATCAGGCGACGCCTCGGCCTCCACGTTCCAGGACGGCGACCAGATATCGGCGCTCTCACCCTCCTCTGTCGCCGCGAAGGCCCCCGGCGTGACGCTCTCCGTGGCGCCGGGGGAACGGTCGCCACCGGCGGACTCCGTGGCCGGCTGCTTGACTATGGCCTCCTGACCCGAACCGGCAGGGTGCTGCCCGGCCTTTAGCTGGAAGAAGTAGCTCGCCAGAGCAAGGGCGTCCTGAACGGCCCGTTCGCTGTGGAGGAGAAGCTTCACGTCCGAGGCCGCCGTCCGAAATGCCACGGTGGCCGGCTCCTCCGGAAAGAGGTACTTGGAGAGGGTAAGGAGCCCCAGCCCCGCGATGGTTGCGGCCACCACCAGGGCGATCAGGATGTGTGCTCCAAAGGAGTACACCAGGGCACCGGCCAACAGCCCGGCGACAACCAGCAGGATGCCCATAGCCAGAGCGCTGGAGTCTCTTGCGTGGGTTGTTATCTCAACGGTCTCCACATCCTCCAGCGAAGCAATGACGTACCGCTCCCTTTCGCCCTCGCTGACCCGGCCCATCATGCGCCGGTTGGTCAGGAGTAGAAAGTCATCATCCTCGGGCGGCGGCCCCGGCAGCAGGCCGTTCCGGGAGTGCAGCGTCAAGAGCGGCTCCTCACCCTCCAGGAGGGCGACGCCCCTCACAGTGCGACGTTCCGATTGAAAATACTCACTCATGCGAAGCCACGACTAGGCGGCTATCATACCAGAACCCGCCCTATGCGCGTTGGCGGAAGCCGTTAGCGTAGCGCTCCACGACGCTCTCAGACCGGTGGGACAGCCAGCTCCCGCTGCAATGGCTCCGAGCCCTCCGGAGAGGCGGAGGCCCCCTTGAGGAAACGTTGGTACAGGTGCATCAACCCCTGCTGGCGAAGGGCGCCAAGGGGAATAGTGCGGACCGGGAGATCCAGGAGGACCGTCATCTCCCGGGTAAGCTCGTTCTCTCCGAGACGGGGCGATCTCTCAGCCAGATAGAGACAGCGGGCGGCCAGCGCCTTCTCCCGCTCCATCACCGCCCACGCATGGAAAAGGGGGAGGACGACGTTGACTACGATCTCTACGGCCCGTCCCCTGCCGATAAGGGTGCCGTCATAGCCGGAAACGGTGAAGGCACGGCGCACCTCCTGAAACGTCCCCCCTGTGATCAGGGGAAGCAGGGCGGGGAAGAGCCTGGTGTCTATGTAGCGGGCGAGCAGCCCGGCTGCCCCGGCGATGCGACGGCCGGGCTGGTTGGCCGGTCGTGTCCCGGCAAAGCACCAGGCCAAGGGGGACATCGGTGTCCCGCTGCTCGCGCTCCCTCGCAACCCCGACGCCTCAAGGAGGCGCCCCTCCATTCTTGATGCCCGTTGGTCCCGAGGTGTGTTGCGGCCGATCTCAAGCAACACGGGCCATGGCAGGCGTTTCGCCAACTCCAGGAACGGCGCTCGGTTGCGGCTGTAGCCCAGCGCCTCAAGGGTTCTGCTGTACAGCGCCTGCTCACAGCCCTCGGAGCGGAGCAGGGTGCGGAACCGGGCGCTCTTCTCCAGAAAGCGCTCACAGCCCGCGCGGTCCAGCAGCTCACACAGCCGCCCCGCGGGCAGGGCGCGCCACCGGCGAAGGAGGGGCAGCCCTGTGCTCACCCCCGTCCCGGCGCTCTCCGCCTCCCAGCCTCGCTGAATCAACTCCACCACCGGGACCTCTCTACCGTCCTGGCGCTGGGGCGGCCTGCCGCCACGGGCCCGTCCAACCACGTGGAGCACCACGCCGTTGTACCGTGGGTCCAGGTGGTGGCCGTGCTCCCGCCAGCCGCGCGGCTCCCGGTGAAACTCAACGTCGCCGCGCACTGGGGCCAGTCCATCCACCTGAAGGATGGCGTCCCTGAAATCGGGACCCGGACCGCCTCCGGGACGGCCCGGGTAGAGGACCCGCAGACGTTGGCCGCCGGCCAGATGCAGAGAGCGCCGTCGCCAGTCGCGATTGCGCCACAGCCGCGCTAGCAGATACTCAGGGATGTCCTTGGGTCTGTGGCTCCGGTC
>JAPUKM010000138.1 GCA_027295645.1 Chloroflexota bacterium
ACCTGAGCAGGATTCTGGGGGCGTCCGTGATGCCCTGAGCGTGAGCCAGGTGGCACGAGTCCTGGTAGGTGACCCGGTAGTCCAGACGGCCCTCGGGAGGGACGAAGGGCAGCTCGACGAGGAACTCGTGGACGTCCCTGGTCAGCCGGCTCAGCTGCTCGGCCTTTTCCGCGTACGCCGGGTCGTCCTTGAGCAGGTCGTGGTACTCCTTCATCCGGGACCCGCAGCCCGCCGACGCCACTATCACGGCATCGACGCCGCTCTCCAGAAACGCATCGATGTTCTTCCTCGCCAGGCCGCGGGCCGTCTCCAGGTCGCCGACGTGAGTGTTGATCGCGCCGCAGCAGACCTGGCCCTTCGGGACCACGACCTCGCAGCCGTTGCGGGTGAGAACGTGTACGACCGACCTCATCTGGGGGCCGTGGATCAGAGGCATCACGCACCCGGAGAGGAGGGCCACTCTGGTCGTCTTCTCGCCGAAGGGGCGCACCACCTGACCGGTCGCCTCGAAGTAAGCGGGGGGCAGGGTCGGCAGGGAGCGGTCCAGCTCCTCGAGCTTCGCCGACACCATCCGGAGCAGGCCGAGCTTCCTTGCCATGGCCCGCAACCCGGACTGCTGATAGAATCGCAGCATGCCCACCAGAAAGGAGAGCCTGCCCTGATTCGGCAGTATCCGCTTGAGGAGCAGGTCGGACACTCGGCGAGCTATCCGGCCGAGCTTTCTGTGGCCCGCCACCTGCGCCATCGTCGCCTCGATGAGCCGGCCGTAGGGGACCCCGGACGGGCAGACCGGCTCACAGGCCCGGCACTGGATACACAGGTCCCAATGGCTCACTACGGCGGGCGAGATCTCGATCCGCTTCTCGTGGACCGCCTTCATGAGGGCTATCCGTCCGCGGGGCGACTCCGTCTCCAGCCCGGTCTCGATGTATGTGGGACACGCCTGGAGGCAGAAGCCGCAGTGGACGCACTTGTAGAGATCGTCCTCGGTGGGCGCGTCCGGCCCCTCGAACAGGCGGAACGGCTCTTGCTGCGCGGCGGACGTCATCAGATCCGCCCGGCGTAGCGCCCGGGGTTTAGGAGGTTCCCAGGGTCGTACTGCTCTTTAAGGCTCTTCATGATCGGGAGCGAGTCCCCGGCGTCTCCGAACACGTCGAGGCCGGCCTTCACCTCCGCCGGGCACCTGTCGATCACCATGTGTCCCGCAGCGCCGCGGACGCTATCGCCCGCGGCCGACAGCATCGCCGTAAGCCCGCCGGTCCCGACGCTGCCGTCTTGAGCAAACCAGTGAGCGAGGACCGTTCCGTGGGCCGGATGGCATACGATTGCCGGGGTGAGGCCGAGCGAGGTACCGATCTGCTCCAGATCCGCGACGACCTCCGGGAGCGCCGAGGGCACGAGCGACGCGCGGCAGCCGATCGTCGGAGCCGTCCGCTCGTCCCACCCGAAGTCGGAGACGCGGCGCCACAGGGAGGCCGCCGCATCGTCGTCCAGCCGTTCGACGGCCGCCGCACCCGCGTCCCGGCAGATGGCGGTGCTGTCGCGTAGCTGCCTATCGAGAGTCATCGGACGGCCCGCCAGCCTGACCGCCAGGAGCCGCGCGTCGTCGACAGAGGCCACCCCGGCGCGCTCGTTCGCCGCGGAGTCGAGCGTCGCCATCCCGAGCGGTACAACCTGGCTCCCGAAGATCTCAAGAGACGCCTTCAGACAGTCGGTGGTCGACGGGTAAGAGGCCAGCAGGGTGGCCTCTCGTCTGGGAGTCGGCGTCAGCTTGAAGGAGACCTCTACGATTATCCCCAGTGTGCCCAGTCCGCCGACGTGGAGGCGCGACATGTCGTAGCCGCTGACGTTCTTGACCACCTGGCCGCCGCTCTTCGTCACGGTGCCGTCGGCGCTGACCACCTTCATCCCGATGACGACGTCCCTCGGGCTCATGTACTGCCACTTCGCCGGACCGCTGACGGCCGTCGCCAGGGTCCCGCCTACCGTGGCTCGTTGGGGCAGGGGAGGGTCCAGGCCCAGAAACTGGGAATGCTCCCGGAGCGTCTCCTGAAGCCGGGCGAGCGTGACTCCGGCCTCGACCGTGACCGTGAGATCGCCGGGAGTGTGTTGGACGACCCGGTCGAGCCCGGACAGATCGGCCACCACGTCGAGCCGCTGGATGGTATTGCCGAGCGCCATTCGCGTTCCGCCGCCCCACGGCGCGGTCGCGGCGCCGAACTCGGATGCAGCGGCCATGGCGGAGCTCAGAGACTCGATCGACTTCGGGAGCACGACGATGGATGGGACGGCGCCGTCGATAGAGTAGCCGGCGGTCTCATGCATGACGTTTTCCGGGCCGACGGCGTTCGTCAGGGCCTCGGCGAGGGCCTTCACGTCGGTGACGGTCATGGGCTGTTCAGCCGCCGCCCTCAGATGTACGCACCGGCACCGGCCCTGCCGACGGCGGCCGACTGGGAGGCGCCGGGCAGCGATTTCCCGGTCGGGAAAATCTTGCCGGGGTTCAGCAGGTCGCCGGTGCCGAAGGCGACCTTCAGCCCGGCCATCGCCTCCAGGTCGTCGGCCGAGAACATCAGCGGCATGTATTCTTGCTTCTCCAGGCCGATCCCGTGCTCGCCGGTGAGAGCCCCGCCCACCTCTACGCACAGCTTCAAGATCTCGCCTCCAGCCTCGTACGCACGCCGCGTCTCGTCCGGATTGCGCTCGTCGAAGAGGACGGCCGGATGGAGGTTGCCGTCCCCCGCGTGGAGGACGTTGGCGATCGGCAGACCGAACTCCTTCGAGATCTCGCCGACCCGGGCCATCACCTCGGGCAGCCTGGTTCTGGGGACCGTTCCGTCGCCCATGGAGTAGTTCGGAGCCAGGTGGCCCAGCGCGCCCAGCACTCCCTTGCGGGCTGCCCAGAGCTTCTCGCGCTCCAGCGGATCGGTGGCGGTGCGGATCTCGATGGGCTGGTGGCGCTCGCAGACCTGCTGGACCTCGGCGGCCTCTTCTTCGACCGCCTCTGTGAGGCCGTCCACCTCGACGAGAAGGACCGCACCGGCCTCCTTCGGATAGCCCGCATGGACCGAGGCGTCGGCGGCCTTGATGGCCAGGCTGTCCATCATCTCCAGGGCCGTGGGGACCATGCCGCTGCCGATGACGCGGGAGACCGCACTGCTGGCCTGGTCGACCGTGGGAAAGACGGCCAGGAGCGTCCGCACGGCCTGGGGCACCGGGAGGAGGCGGGCCACCACCCTGGTCACCACGCCCATCGTGCCCTCCGAGCCGACGAAGGCTCCCACCAGGTCGTAGCCGGGCCAGCCAAGGAAACGGTCTCCCAGCGACACGACGGAGCCGTCCTCCAGGACCACCTCCAGTCCTATCACGTGGTTGGTGGTGACGCCGTAGCGCAGGCAGTGTGGGCCGCCGGCATTCTCGGCCACGTTGCCGCCGATGGTGCAGGCACGCTGGCTTGAGGGGTCCGGGGCGAAGAAGAGGCCGAAGCGGGCGGTGGCCTGCGAGAGGTCCAAGTTCACCAGGCCCGGCTCCACAATAGCGATCCGGTTGGCGGCGTCTATTTTGAGGATGCGGCGCATACGGGTAAGGGCGATCTCGATGCCGCCCTCCACCGCGATGGAGCCGCCGGAGAGGCCGGTGCCCGCGCCTCGTGGCACCACCGGTATGCCCTCCCGGTGGGCCAGGGCGACCACGTCAGACACCTCATGGGTGGAGGTTGGAAAGACCACGGCGGTGGGAGCGGCCCGGTCCACCGAGCCATCGTACTCGAACACCAGCAGGTCGTCTGGGTGGTGGAGCACCGCACCGCGTCCGACGATGCGCTCAAGCCCTTTGATCAGACGCCTCTTGTTCACGTAGCTCCCTCCACTAGAAGACGCAGAGCGGATCCGAGCCTCTTGGGCAACGGGTATCGTAGCGCAAAAAGGGTGTCTTGGGTACCGATGGCCGCCGTTGCGCCCCACCTACCTATGCGCTACCATCTTCTCAAAGAGCGTGTGATGGCGGAAGAACCTCAGGCGACAAAGGGAGAGCGCCGGCAGCGGAAACGGGAGAGCCGCCGCAAGATGCGGGTGATCGGCAGGAGCGTGCGGCTGCTCATGGATATCGTCCGCAGGCGGGCGGAGAGGGTGGCGAAGAGGCCCCTTGGCCGTAAACGCCCGCAGGCAGGAGGGTGCCGATGGCTGTGACATCAGCAAAGAGGGAGCGTGTGCAGGCCGCCCTGATAGGCGAGCCGGTCGACCGGCCGCCCGTCAGCATGTGGCGCCACTTCTACGAGTTCGAGGAGACCGCCGAGGGGCTGGCGGAGGCGATGCTTGGCTTCCAACGGCAGTTCGACTGGGACTTCGTGAAGGTGAACCCGCGGGCCCAGTACCACGTCGAGGACTGGGGTGCGCGGTACAGCTATTCAGGAGACCCCCTCCGGTCGCCCACCCGCACGCACGCGCCGGTGCAGACGCCGGAGGACTGGCAGCAGATCGAGCGGCTGGACCCCCTCAAAGGCAGCCTTGACGAGCACCTGCGCGCCCTGAATGACATCGCCAAGGGGCTTCGAGGCGAGGTGCCCTTCGTGATGACCATATTCACGCCCCTGGCCATCGCGGCCAGGCTGGTGGAATCCGACCAGACGATGCTGGAGCATCTCCACGAATATCCGAAGGAGGTCCACGCCGCCCTGCAATCGATCACGGAGAGCTTCCGGGCATACGTCACCGAGTGTCTGAACGCGGGTGCCGACGGCATCTTCTTCGCCACAACCTCCTGGGCATCCCACGACCTGCTCACCGATGAGGAGTACCGGGAGTTCGGCAGGCCCTACGACCTACGTGTCCTGGAGATGGCCAGGGAGGCCTCCTTCAACATCCTTCACGTCTGCAAAGAGAACAACATGCTGCAGAGCCTGGCCGACTACCCGGTCCACGCGCTCAATTGGGATACACAGAGCGACACCAACCCAAGCCTGGAAGAGGCGCGACAGTTCACCTCGCTGACACTGCTGGGCGGGGTCAGCGGCCAAACGCTGCTGAAGGGGCGGCCGGAAGCGGTGGCACGGGAGGTCAGGGACGCTGTGGCTCAAACGGAGGGGCTGCGGCTCATGGTGGGGCCAAACTGCTCCGTACCACCGGGGTGCCCTCAGGCGAACCTGCACACTGTCCACGCGGCCCTGGCCTGAGAGGTCCGAACCATGCGATGCGCCAACTGCGGCAACAACGCCCCGGAGGGCAGCGCCTTCTGCAACCGGTGCGGCCAGCGCCTGCACCTTGAAGTCACCTCCTCCGGCACGAAAGGCGAAGCGGGGCAACGGGCCCCTGCCTGGTACAAGGAGCTGGTGGACGCGGACGGAGAGCCCAAGCTGGAGAAGCCTGGGAAGGGGTTCAAGCGCATTCAGACGGGTATCGCCGGCAAGCAGCCCCGCAAGTGGGTGGCGGAGATGGCGTCCGGGCAGCAGGTACGCATCCTCTACGCCGACGGACACATCCGCCACCGCAGCCGCCGCCCCTGGGAGCGCGACGATGCCCAGCTGCTCCGCTACCCTTGGACCGAGGAGGAGGAGGGCGCATTGCTACTCATTGTGGACGAGCGAGTCCACCGCTACGCCGACCTCAAGACCGACCAGGTCGGCGCCGACCATCAGGTCCAGGTCTACCTGGGTATAGAGGACTCCCGCCACGACGACAACACCGGCTCCTACCGGGTGATCCTGGAGATCACTCCCGGGCCGGGGCTGGAGTGAGCAGCGCGATGGGCTTTAGCAACGACATACGTAGTCGGGCGGACAGACTCTACCAGGCGATGCTGGGCCACCCCTTCGTCACCGGCATCGGCGACGGCAGTCTCGATGTCGAAAGGTTCAAGCACTTCATCCGCCAGGACTACCTGTACCTGGTCCAGTACGCCCGCACGCTCGCCCTGGCCGCTGCCAGGGCCCCTACCGTGGAGGTGATGGGCCGGTTCGCCCTGCTGGCGCACGAGACGCTGAACACGGAGATGGCGCTGCACCGCGGCTACTGCGCACGGTTTGGGATCAGCGAGGCGGATCTGGAGGCAACCGTGGCGGCACCCACAATGAAGGCGTATACGGACTTCCTGGTACGCACCGCCTACGACGGCTCCTTCTCGGAGTTGACCTCCGCCCTGCTGCCCTGCATGTGGGGCTACTGCGAGATCGGGCAGGACCTGCTGTCGCGGGGGAAGCCGGCGGGCCAGCCGCTCTACGCCGAGTGGATCGATATGTACTCGTCGGCGGAGTTCCAGACGCTGGCCGACTGGCTCCGGGGCCTGGTGGACGAGCTGGCGGAAGCGGCAGGCGATGTTGAGCGGCGGCGCATGGAGGAGGCGTACGTCACCAGCACCCGCTACGAGTACGCCTTCTGGGAGATGGCCTGGCGACTGGAGGAGTGGCCCAGGTTATAGCCAGCAGCCGGCTTTCAGCTCCTGGCCTTCTGGCAATTTCATCGTCATGTCTTCTGCTGAATGGGACCGATTCCGATCAGCCTGCAGCCCTGATCAGCATCGGAACCGTGGCTGGGAGTTGTGAGCTGCGGGCTTTTCAGCGGTTCATAGTTCGATCAGCGGACTCAGCAGAAACACCAGAACAATGCTAGTGAGTCCGACCATGATAGCGGCCACAAATCCCACGGCGAACGGTCTCACGCCCAAGCCTTTCATTATCTTGAAGGATGTCCCCAATCCCACCCCGGCCATGGCGGTGGCGAGGATGTAGCCCGACCATTCCTCTATGCCACCTACTAAGGAATCCCACTGCTCCCGTTTCCAGATGCCAGCGGCTAGTTCGCCGGCCTCCAGACCGGCATCACCAATGGATCGCAAAGTAGCCATCAAGAGAAAGCCTACGATGAAAACGGGAACAAGCCTTAGTGCCGTCACCTTCTTTTGCTGGTCAGCTAATCTCCCGAGCTTAACCATACGCCGGGCATAGAGAAAGGCCATTCCTGGAACCACCGCCGCCATCATTGCGTTTCTCACCAGCTTTGTGACTACGGCAACATCAGCCGCTCCGGGATCGGCGGTTGTGGAAAAGCTCTGGTCATAGATGAGGCCAGCCCCGGCCACCTGCGCTGTTTCGTGAATGGATGTTCCGATAAACAGGCCTACACGGATCAAGTCTCCACCAAAGATCACGTTAGCCAAGTACGGGTAGGTCAGCATAGCAATGATGCCGAAAATAGTAATGTTAGCTACGGAGTAGGCTATCTCGTCGTCCGTGGCTTCAATACTCGGTGCCATCGCCACTATGGCCGTTGCGCCACAGATGCTTGTTCCTACTGCCGTGAGCGTGCCCAGCCTATCCGGCAATTTGAGTAAACGGGTGAAGTAGGTGGTGGCCAACAGACCAGTCAGGATACATCCGATTACTATGGGTATTCCCCAGCCGCCTATGACAACCACGTCAGTGAGGCTGAGCCTTATTCCCAAAAGGATGATGCCCAATTTTAGTAACTTTTGCAGAGAAAATCTGATGCCAGGCAAGAAAGGTGTCGCCAGCCCCACTGTATTGCGCACCAACATCCCGAAGATGATAGCTATCAATATGTAGCTGACTAGCCCTTTTTGGGCCAACGCTTCGTTGGCCCAGTTTGCAAATATAATTGCTCCGACCACCAGCCCTATTGTGAGGAAAACGCCGGGGATGAGCTTCGGGGTGTCCTCGGCGAGGCAACCAAGAAGGAGGTTCTCCACGAAGGTAGGCTGTCTACTATTTGGCTCTTTCATTATGTGGTCAAACAATTAGCTGCTAGCAGCTAATAACGTCTGCTCTCACGTGTCCAGCCGTTGAGCGGTCCGACGTTAACCGATACTACCAGGTCATGGCTTCACCGGATACGAAGGCTATTGGCGAGTTCTTGATGTATGACAAGTTGAGGCGAATTGCGGCCCGCAACCCGCGTCGCGGCAAGCGCCAGGCCCTCTTAGGTCAAACTTGACCCTTGTCAGGCAATCGGCAAACTGAAACCTTGCCTACGCCACCAGAAGTTTCCATATTGAACGAGATGCCCTGGCGACTGGAGGAGTGGCCCAGGTTATAGCTAGCAGCCGCCTTTCCGCTGCTGGCCTTCTCCCAAGTACCTACGGCTTTCTTTATATTCCTCCGGCAAAACGCTTGCAACCCGGCCCTTCCTCCGGGTGGCCGGAAGAGGACCTGACACCCCCTCTTCGCCGACCAGGAGGTCACATGTATGCTGGTCACAGTCGGGCTCACTTCCAAGAGCACTCGGAAGAGATACCACGCGGCGGATTAGCGCCTGACCGCCCGCACCACCAGAACGTCCCAGTGGAAGTGGATCGCCTCTCCCTCTGGCCGTATGCCGAAGGCTGCGACCACGGAGGGCATTGCCGAGAGGAAGTCCCGCCGCAGCGGCTCAATCAGCGGCTGCGGCGTGGCGGAGCGAAGCACCCAGTCGTTGAACTCCAGATGTACCCTGGCCATGTTTCTGTGGGTAACCTGAAGCCCCGTGTCTTCCAGCAGAGCAAGCCACTCGGACGGTCTCCAGTCCCGCTGGTGGGACGGGTCGCGGCGGAGCTCTACGTCGTTGAGCCAGTCGGCCTCCGGGTCGTCCTCAGGAGCAACGGTATCGGACAGCAGAAAGGCCCCGCCCGGCTTCAGCACCCGCCGAATCTCTCCCACGGCCCTGGGCAGGTCATGGAAGTGATGGGCAGCCTGCCGGCAGGAGACCAGGTCCAGGGAGCCGGAGGCGAAGGGCAGGCTCTCGGCCTCAGCCATGGCGAGAGCCATGTTCAGATGCCTGTGCTCCGCGGCCAGCCTTCGCGTTTGGGCCAGCATCCCGGCGGCGATGTCGGTTGCCACTACCCGCCTGGCATAGGGCGCCAGGGCAAATGCCGTAAACCCGGCCCCGGTGGCGATGTCCACGATCGTATCGTACCGTCCCAGGGCGGCGTACTGTTCGATCAGGCTCAGGCCCTCTCCGCCGCTGTGGGCCGAGCTCACGCTGTAGCTGGCAGCCTGCCGGTCGAACTGGGCCTGCGCTGCCCGTGCCGATGCTGTATCTCGATTCATGGGTTGTCTCGCCACACCTCCGGATGCCGCCCATCATACCGACGGAATCCGCAACGGACAAGAGATGGGACACACCGTGACGACACCGGATACCACGGACAGGGTATACTTCGCACGGTATCTGAAAGAAGCATTCGACCTCCGTAAGGGCTGACACTTTGTGGAGTCAAACGTTGTTATCGGTGAGAGCACCACGCCCCCTTCCGTGGGAGGAGGGCAGGCGGAGGACTCATGAGCGGGACTGACCAGGAGAGGCAGGGTGTAGCCGCCCTGACCGACCTCTTCGAGGAGTACTACGAACGCATTACTCGATACATCGCCGTCAGGGTTGGGAACCAGGCCGATGCTGAGGAGTTGGCTTCAGACGTGTTCGTGCGTGCGGTGGAGAACATCGGCTCGTTCCAGTGGCGAGGCGTTCCACTGCAGGCATGGCTGTACCGCATCGCGCACAACGTGGCCGTGGACCACCTGCGACGAAGCTCGCGGCGAAAGAGCTCACCCCTTGACGAGGCCACAGCAGTGGCAGGCCCCCACGATCCCGAACGGGAGGTGTTCCTTGGCATGGAACGGGAGGAGCTGCTCAAAGCTATGGAGGGTTTGAGCGATGCGCAGAGGGAGACCATCACACTGCGCTTCTTCGGTGGTCTGACTTCGGCGGAGACGGGGGCCGTCATGAACCGAAATAGCGGTGCGGTGCGGGAGATGCAGAGCAGCGCCCTGAAGAGGCTCCGCACCATCATGGAGACCGAACACTCCACGCTGGAGCTTGAGGGACGGTGACCGAAATGGCAGCCAACGGGTTCGAACTCGCACTTGATGAATGCCTGGACCTGGTCCTCAAGGACGAACAGTCCGTGGAGGGATGCCTGCGCAGGTATCCGGAGTACGCAGAGGAGATGGCGCCGCTGCTGCAGATGGCCCATGAGGTCAGGAGCACACTGGACTACACGCCCAGCACGGCAGGCAAGACGAGGGCTCGGCTGCTGATGCAAGCGGCTATTGCCCGGCAGCAGGCCAGGAAAGAGCGCAGGTGGCAATGGCCCGGCTGGCTGCGGGTGACCGGCCCGCCAAGGTGGGCAGTGGGCATGGCCACGATGGTGCTGGTGATGGTCCTGGGAGGCACCGGGGTCGTCGCCGCATCCAGCGACAGTATGCCGGACCAACCCCTGTACCCGGTCAAGCGGGCCGTGGAGGAGGCGCGCCTGGTACTGAGCTTCAGCTCTAACGGCAAGGCCCAATTGCACGCCAGGTTCGCCGACAGGCGAGTCGTGGAGATCGCCGTCCTGAGCAAGAGGGGGAACATCAAGAGGGTGCCCGGCCTGACCGGCGACCTGGACCGCCATCTCCGACGCATCCAGCACGCGGCCTTCCCGGACGCGGTGCCGGCCATACCGTTGCGCCTGCTGGAAGGGATGACGGGCCAGGAGCTCCAGACCCCGGTCCCCATAGTACCGGGCATTGCGCCGCCGCCCTCTAACGAACCTCAGCGGCTTCGGCAGGGGCAGGCGCGTCCACAGCCGTTGTCGCCAAGGGTACAGTTCGTCATGCAGGCCCTCCGCAACAGGCTGACACTGGGCTTCGCACAGCAGGAGCAGGCGCTCAGGCTGTCGATTTCGGAGGCTCGAGACATCGATAAGAGGACACTGCGGTACACGCTGCGGGTGCTTCAGGAGCACCGCAATACGATCATGGTCGCCTTTACTGAGGAGCAGGCTCCTCGTTAAGATACGCCTCCCGTAGCGACTCACGACTCCTGGGCAGTAGTATCCGCCTTCTCTTCCACAAGCCTCTTCAGGTTCCACAGGTCCTGCTTGAAGGTGCGGCGCAGAGCACGGCGGTACAGCAAACGAAAGACCAGCTCGCCCAGCAGGCCCAGGGGCATTCTGATCTCCTCCCGCCAGCCGAGGCGGGTGCCAAGCTCGATGGGCGTGAGCAGGAGGGTGCCGCGGCCTTTGACGCTTCCCTGGTGCTCCACAGCGAAGGCCTGGTCCTCAATCCACTCGGTGCACTCCATGTCGTCCACGACGCGGGTCCCGAAGGGCCCCCTGGACACGACCCGAAAGGTGGTGCGCAGGCCCCGGGTGGTCTCCGAGGTGATCTCAAGGCTGCGGATGCCGGTCATCCAATCCGGCTGTCCCTCAATATCGGTAAGACGGGCCCATACCTGGGCCGGACTCGCCAGGATGCCGATGGAATGCTCGATGGTGGCCATGGGAGGCTAGCCGAGGACGAAGCTCTTGAACGCTTCGGCGTAGTCCATCTCCCGACCCTTGCCGGCCTCCGACTTCCATTCCCGCATACGCTCGCCCAGCCCCTCCGGGTCTTTAAACTGGCTGACGTGACTGAGCAGGGCCTTTATGGCGGTATCGATGGTATCGGTGACGTTGACCCACTTGTCGGGATCGGGGTGGCCCATAATGAGCACCTCAC